>CAMPCG010000048.1 GCA_946644025.1 uncultured Prevotellaceae bacterium
CGTCGGGCGTGGGCGACGGGGTGGGGGAGGAGCCGGCGACGGGTGAAACGCTGTCCGCGGCCGGCGCTGAGGCTTCTATCTCTTCCTCGCGCAGGTGGGCGTTGCCCAGCGGCAGGGTGACGGTGAACATGGAGCCCTGACGGCCGTCGGAACGGTTGACGGCGCTGATGGTTCCGTGGTGCATGTCGACAATCATCTTGCAGAGGTTGAGGCCTATGCCGGTGCCCTCCACGTCCTTGCTGCGCGAGTTGCGGCCCTGGTAGAAACGGTCGAAGATGTGGCGCAGCGTGTCGGCGTCGATGCCCACGCCCGTGTCGAGCACCTGGATGGTGAGGAATTGCGGCGTCGGCGATTGCAAATCGCCGTTAAGCGACGGGCCGCCCTTGCCCGAGGGGAGCGTCGCGGCGGTGCTCAGTAGGATGCTTATCTCGCCGCCGTCGGCCGTGTACTTGAAGGCGTTTGAGAGCAGGTTGGTGATGACCTTGTCGAACTGCGAGCGGTCCACCCATGCGGGGAGGGTGTCTATGCCGTCGTGGACGAAGTTGAGGGTGATGCCCCGTTCGCGTGCGTTGAAGTCGAACATCTTGGTGATGCCGGCCACGAAGGGCACCATGTCGGTCTCCTGGCAGTGCAGGTGCATCTGCCGCTTGTCAATCTTGCGCACGTCGAGTATCTGGTTGACGAGGCTGAGTATTCGCTGTGAGTTGCGCTCGATGGTGTCGATGGCCTCGCGCCGGGCCGTGGACTGGCGGTCGGCCTGGGGGGAACCGTCGGTCGAGGGCGACGCTGCGGGCGCGAGCGACTTGAGCTTCTTCAGGGCGCTGAGTATGATGGTCAGCGGCGAGCGAATGTCGTGGGTGGCGTTGATGAGGAACTTCATCTTCTCCTCGTCGAGCTGCCGGTTGGCGCGTCGGCGGTAGGTCACGCCGATGAAGGCCAGCAGGGCCAGCAGCAGCAGGGCGTAGACCAGATATGCCGTGGTGGAGCGGTACCAGGGGGCGCGCACGGTGATGACCACCACCCTGGAGGCCGAGCAGTCGCCGCCCTGGCAGGCGCGAACCTCGAGGCGGTAGGTGCCGGGCTGCAGGTGGGCCAGCACAATCTCGTTCTTACCCTCCGACTGGCGCACCCACTGGTCGTTGTTCAGGCGGTACTCCAGGCTGATGTTCATGGCCGTCTCGAAGTTGAACTGCGAGAAGGCCAGCATCACGGTGTGGTCTATGTAGCTCAGGGTGAAGTAGTCGCAGTCGCCTACGCTCTTGCCGTCGGTGACGTGGATGCCGTTGAGCACGGTCGATGCCTTGACATACTGGTCGCCCACGCGGAACCCCGTCAGGTAGAGCTCTTCGGCGAGGGGTTGCGACGACGTCTTCAGCTCCTTGGGCGAGAAGACGATGACGCCGTCGTTATGGCCGAAGAAGACGCGGTCGTCGTCGGTGTGCATACCTACGTTCATGACGTATTCCTTCTTGACGAGTCCGTTGCCGGCAATGTAGCCTATGAACTCGCGCGTGGAGCTCTCGTACTGCCAGATGCCCATGGACGTGGAGCACCAGATGTCGCCGTCGTTCGTCTCGACGACGTAGTTCACGATTTTATCCTTCAGCGCGTCGTGCTCCGTCTCCTTGATGAAGGGCACGGCCTCGCTCTTCCCCTGCTCGTAGATGTAGAGACCCTTGTCGGTGCCTATGAGGATGTGTCCTTTCGACGTCTCGCAGAGCGAGTAGCACATCATGCCCTCGAGCAGCTGGCTCCAGCCGAAGGGCTTGAAGGTGTCGGCCTTGGGGTCGTAGCACGACACTCCGCTCGACGTGGCCATCCACAGGTGCCCCTTGCTGTCGGGCTGCATGGCCAGAATCCAGTTGTTGCTGAGACGTCCGCGATGGGCGTCGTCGGGGTCGTCCATGGAGAAGTTGCGCAGCTGTCCCGTCTGGGGGTTGAAGACGCAGAAGCCGCGCGAGAAGGTGCTGATGTAGATGTTGCCCTCGTCGTCGCTGGTCATGTCGTTGAAGCGGTCGCAGTCGAAGGTGACGCGCTGCGTGTAGCGCCCCGTCAGCGGGTCGAAGTCGTAGAGGGCGTCGTCGGTGCCGAGCCAGTAGCGATGTTGCTTGTCGCGGAAGATGAACTCCACGGCGTCGGGGCTGGCGGGATGGGCCACGACGCGGCCCTTGTCGCTGAAGCCGTAGACACCCACACCCTGGACCGTGACCCACGACATGCCGCCGTCGCCCTCGCAGATGGAGGTGATGGTGCTGCCCAGGCGGATGCCCTGGCCCTCGAAGCTCCAGTTCTGGAACTGCTCGGGACGCAGGGGCAGCACGACGAGGCCCTTGCGGTGGCAGCCCAGCCAGAGGTTGCCGTGGCGGTCGAGGAGCGTGGAGCTAATCTTCGCCGTGTTCATGTCTATGCCTAAGGTGCTGATGTCCATCTCCTCCAGGCGCTGACCGCGGCCCGGGGCAATGCGCCAGAGACCCTGGCCGCGGGTGCCCACGTAGATGGTGCCCGACTTGTCTACCGAGGCACGCCACAGCACGAGGTCGCGGGCCTTGGCCTCGCTCATGTCAACATAGTCGGCATCGAGCACGCCGTCGTGGTAGACCATGATACCGTGCAGGCAGACGATGAACACATGGCCCTCGCGCTCGACGTAGGTCTGAGGATTGCCGTAGACAGAGCGGAAGGTGGTCGTCTTGCCGTGGTCGTAGAGCGTGAAGGTGTCGTCGAAGCCGCTGTGCCACACGCGGCCCTGGCTGTCCTCGAACATACGGCTGTAGAAACCGTGCATACCGTCGTCGCCAAAGGGCTGCAGGCGGCCGTCGTCGCCCATGATGTAGGCGCCGTAGCCGGCCGTGCCCACGAGCAGGCGGCCGTCGTGCATCTGCACCAGCGAGGCCACGCGGGTCTTCAGCCCGTCGGGGAAGACACAGTGGACGAACTCCTCGGTGGAGGGGTCGAAGAGGTCGAGACCCAGCCGAGAGCCTATCCACACGCGGCCCTCGTCGTCGGCCAGAAGGCTCACGGCGTTGTTGTCCTGAAGCGACGTGCTGTCGTCGGGATGGTGCAGGAAGGTCTGGAAGGTGTAGCCGTCGAAGCGGTTAAGACCGTAGTCGGTGGCTATCCAGAGCGAGCCCTCATGGTCCTGGCAGAGGTCGTTGATGAGACTACTGGAGAATCGGTCGGCAGAGATGAACTGCCCCGTCTGGGACATCGACTGCAGACACGATAAAAGGCAAAAGATGATAAAAGATATGTTGCGTTTCACGGTCAGTTATTGGTATATGAATAGTAATGTTTCACGGTTAGTTATTAGTCAATGAATAGTAATTGGTTGCAAAAGTACACAATAAAAATGAAACTGCCAAATTTAATTTGCGGAAAAAGCGTTACCGCCCCGTTCTTTCGTCCATTATGCGGCCTGCGAGGCCGCCCCGCCCCGCCCTTTCGTCCGTTGTGCGGCCTGTGAGGCCGCCGCCGCGCTCCCCCTCCCCTCGAACGGCGGGCTGGAACCGCGCTGTGCGGGAGAACGGTTTACTTCATGCAACATGTCTAATGACAAAGGCGAGGAAAAGTAAAAAATATTTGGAGTTTTGACAGCTTATTTGTATCTTTGCACGCGAAAGCGAGCGAGAACGGGCTTGCTCCGTGCTTGCCGTCAGTAACCAAAAATTATTAGGATTATGACTGCAATACAATTAAATTCAGAATTGTTTTTCGCTATGGGCAAGATAGCCAGCGACGAGGGGCTGATGATGAAACTCTTGAAATATGCCAAGAAGCTGGCCGCACAAAAGGAGGACGAGACGCAGGTTTCGAAGGAAGAGTTCATGGCCAGTCTCGAACGTGGCGAGGAAGAGTACCGGCAGGGGAAGACATACAGGATGCTCCCCGGTGAAGATTTGGACGATTTCCTGAAAAGAGTAGGATGAATATGTATAACATCAACTACACCAAAGAAGCCATCGACGGTTTCAAGCGCTTGCAGCAAAACGAGCCAAAAGCATATCAGAAAGTACGACGCTTCATTGAGGAGTTGAAGATTCACCCGAAGACTGGGTTGGGCCACCCAGAACCGTTGAAGGGACAGCCTGAAGGACGCTGGAGCCGCGAGATAACGAAAAAACACCGTCTGGTGTATCGTATCTATGAAGAGGAGGTCGTTGTCCTTGTTCTCAGAAGCTACGGACACTACGGCGACAAATAGAAAAAGCCGCCGTCCATTGTATATCTTCGCAATAACTTTCAGACACAACTAAACCTATAAACACAATGCTTATGAAACGAACACTACTATTGTTTTCCCTCTTCGCGCTGCTCTCCACGGGGGCACGCTCGCAGGGATGGCCGTCGCAATATGGCGGCGTGATGCTCCAGGCCTTCTACTGGGACAGCTTCAACGACACACAGTGGACACTGCTCGAGAGTCAGGCCGACGACCTGGCCGGCACCTTCGACTTGGTGTGGCTGCCGCAGAGCGGTAACTGCGGCGGACAGTCCATGGGCTACGACGACCTCTACTGGTTTACCAACTACAACAGCTCCTTCGGCACCGAGGCACAGCTGAGGAAACTCATCAGCACCTTCAAGGCGAAGGGCATCAAGACCATTGCCGACGTGGTCATCAACCACCGTAGAAACGTGTCGAACTGGGTCGACTTCCCCCGTGAGACCTACAAGGGCGTGACCTACGAGATGACGTCGACCGACATCGTGCGCGACGACGACGGCGGAGAGTGCCTCAAGTGGGCCTCGCAGAATGGCTACCAGCTCTCGAAATACAACGACACCGGCGAGGGCTGGGGCGGAATGCGCGACCTGGACCACGAGAGCGAGAACGTGCAGAAGTGCGTCAAGGCTTACCTCGACCTGCTGTTGAACGACCTGGGCTACGCCGGGTTCCGCTACGACATGGTGAAGGGCTACGCGCCCCGGTTCACCGGGCAGTATAACGCCGAGGCTCAACCGGAGTTCAGCGTGGGCGAGTGCTGGGACGGCACGAACACCATCAAGAACTGGATTAACGGCACGAAGGTGGACGGCGTGGTACAGAGCGCGGCCTTCGACTTCCAGTTCAAGTACGTCGTGCGCAACGCCACCGACAACAAGGCGTGGAACCAGCTGGGACTGCAGAACGACGGCAACTATCCCCTCGTGAGCACCAGCACCGACCAGGGACAGATGCGCCGCTACGCCGTGACCTTCGTGGAGAACCACGACACCGAGGTGCGCCCCGACGGCAGCTCCAACGGACCGCTGCGCAGTGACACACTGGCTGCCAACGCCTTCATGCTGGCCATGCCGGGAACGCCCTGCGTCTTCATGAAGCACTGGCAGAAATACCCCACGGAGATTAAGACCATGGTGGCCGCAAGAAAGGCTGCCGGAATACACAACGAGAGCAGCTACATCAACTTCCGCTCGAACAAGGACTACTACGCCGTCATCACCCGTAACGGCACGGAGAACCTCCTGCTGTCAGTAGTGGGCAACGTGGCCGGCCTGGAGCCCAACATCAACAAGCAGCAGTGGGTGAAGGTGCTGGAGGGATACCACTACGCCTACTTCTTCCCCACGACGATGGAGACGGCCTACGCCGACCTGCCTTCGGGCCGATACGTGGGCGAGCAGAAGGTAAGGCTATCGGCCGTCACCGCAACGGAGGGCGCCCAGCTGGTCTACACCACCGACGGCTCTACACCCACGGCGGCCAGCAAGAAGGCTGAGGGCGGAACGACGATAACCATACCCGTAGGCCCGACGACGCTGAAGGTGGCGCTGCTCACAGGCTCGACCGTAGGCGGAGTGATTACGCGCAGCTACAACGTCAGCGAGCCGTCGAACGACAAGGTGGTCATTCCCGACTTCTGCAAGGTGACGGGCAACGAGGTGTGCGCCTTCTTCGAGGCTCCGAAGAACTGGGTGCAGACCATTACCTGCTGGGCATGGGACAACAGGGCTAACAACGTGAACTACACCGGCGGCACATGGCCCGGAAAGGCCTGCACGCTGATAGGACAGGCTCCCGACGGCAATAACGTGTGGAAATGGACCTTCAGCGAGAGCGACTTCCAGGGTGCGGCAGGACAGGCACGCCAGCCGTCGCACATCATCTTCAGCAGCAGCGGCGCTCCCCAGACGGCCGACATGGACTTCACCAACGGTGGCTACTACACCGAGGACGGACTCTTCGGAACGGTAGAGTCGAGCATAGACGGCATCATGGCCGACGCGCCCGAATACAGCAAGGTAATCTACACCCTCGACGGACGCCGCGTGGAGAAAGTAACCCGACCGGGACTCTACATCAGGAACATGAAGGTGACATTTATTAAGTAAGGCGACCCACCCCTCCGACCCATTTCCCCCCACAAAAGAATCCGGGCCGCGCTCTGAGAAAGGAGCGCGGCCCGGATTGTATTATACTCGCCTACCGGCAATTACTCTACGGTGCAGTAGATGTTGTTGCTGGTCTTGCGGGTGGGATAGAACTTGACGGTGTTACCCACGACGGAGATATTAGCGCCGTCCTGCGTCAGGTTGGCGATGTCGCCGCCGAAGTTGATGGCCCAGTCGCTGTTCATGCGGAACTTCCAGCCATTGGCAGTGATACCGGGATTGACAGCCTCGTAGCAGTAGTCGGTGGCGTTCCAGGTCATAACCACATCGCCGCCCCAGCCGTTGAAGTCGCCGATGATGCCCAAGGTGTTCACTTTCGTAGCCGAAATGCTGTTCTGGGCCAGGTTGACGACGAAGTAGTAGACGCCCTCCTCGGCCACCTCGATGTTGTTGTCGCCAGTGACTCCGGTCTTCGTAGTGAAGGTGCCGGCGTTGATCTCGTTGTCCCAAGAGCCAGCCTTGCGCTGGAACTTGAATGCAATGCCCCAGCCGTTAGGATCGGCCACATAGCAGAAGCCGGTGTAGATGCCGTCGGCGTTGAGGCAGGCCAGCTTCTGGTCGGAGGAAACCCAGCCGTCGGTGGCACCGATGAAGTAGATGAACGGGTTGAACAGCGGCTTCTTAGGCACGATGGTCACGTTGAAGGCGTCGGCCAGCAGACGGATGGCGGCCGAGCCCTCCTGGCCCGTCACGTTGACGTCGGAAGAGACGACGGCGGCGAAGGTGCGCTCAATGGCCTCGATGGTGAACATCTCGGTGGTGGCACGCTGAAGGTCGGCCACGGAGACGTTGCCCTGACCGTCGGAAGTGATGTTATAGTCGGGATAGTTGGAACCCTCGGCGGTCAGTTTCACGTTGAACGACTCGGCGGTGACACCCTCGGGAAGGGTGACGTTGAAAAGCTTCACGCTGTCGGTCTGCACATCGTCGAGGACAATGGCTGCCGACTGGGCGGCTGACAACGACCAGTCTACGGTCTTGGCAGCGACGGGGGCGTTCTTCTGAGGCTCTGCCCAGTCCTTGTAGTCGTCGGTACAGGCTGCAAGCAGTGCCAGGGCAGACATTCCTAATAATATCTTCTTGAATATCATAGTGATTTGCTGTTTACGGATTTACAATTTACGATTAATAAACATATTCCCTTCTGTGCCCGCCGCCACGAGGACGGCGGGCTTGGAGGATTTCTTTACTTGATGACGGCGTGTATGCCATCCTGTGCGGGACGCTCGATGAAGAGCTGGATGGTGTGCTCGCCGGCGGGGCCTACGAAGTTCTTGCCGTTGGCCACGAGGCCTTCCATGTCGGTGGAGGGCTCCACGTCGCCCTTGGCTCCGAGGTTGACGTCCCAGCTCTTGTCGCGGCGGAACTTCCACTGAGTCTCCTCGCTGAAGTTCACGCTGACGCTCAGGCAGTGGTTGCTCTCGTCGTAGGTCATCACCTCGTCGTCGCCCCAGCTGTTGAAGGCGCCGATGATGCTCCACGTGACGGGTGCGGCGTTAATGCTCTTGTTGGTCAGGTCGACGGTGAAGTAGTACATGCCGGCCTCGCCCGTGAAGTTGATGTTGCCGCCGCCGCCGTCGCCGCAGTCGATGTTGTCGCTGACGGAGGTGAAGCTGCCGTTGTTGTACTCGGCCGACCAGTCGCCCACGGGGGTGAACTTGAACTCGCCGTTCATGTAGGCATAGCCGGTGTAGACCTCGCCGTCGCTCGACACGAGGATAGGAGCGGCGCCGTGGTTCCAGCCGTTGCCGTTGCCGGGAATCCAGAGGTAGCTCTCCTTGGCGGGAACGGCCATCACGTCAATCCACGACGACGGGATGAGGTTCACCTTCACCGGGTCGCTCACGGCAAGCGTCTTGGTGCTGTTGTTGCCAAGGGTCATGATGCCCAGCACGCGCACGAAGAGCGGAGAGACGGGAAGGGGAGCGTTCTGCTCGTAGAGATAGAGCTTGTTCAGGGCGGTGTTCAGCTCTTCCACGCTGAGCTCGCCCCGGCAGCTGGCGTAGGTAGAGGCCAGCTGGATGTAGTCGTAACCCGAGGGAGTGCCGGTGTAGTTGCCCTCAGAGTCGGTCACCTCGGCCAGGGCGGCGTCGAAGGTCTTGGTGAAATTTCCGTCCTTAGACACCTGCACGGCGTAAGACAGGCCCATGCTGCTCTCCTGTCCAAGGGGAGCGTTGTCGGCGGTCAGCACGGGCTGCGACCAGGTGAGGGTCAGCCCCTCGGTGCCGGAAAGGGCCACGGACTGCGTGGAGAACTCCGGCGTGTTCAGGTCAATCTTAGCGGGTGTGTCGCCCTGCAGAAGCACAGGGTTGGAGTCTATGTCCTTGTCGCATGATGTGAATGCAATGGTGCTGGCCAGCAGCAGCGTTGCGAAAGATATTTTCTTTTTCATACGTTTACAATATATCAATGTTCTAAGTTCAATAATCAATAACCGGGATTCTGCTTCAGGTTCGGGTTGGCGTTGAGGTCCTCAGCCGGGATGGCATAGAGGCAGCGTGTGGCAGCGAAGGGAGCACCGTTCTGGGCACCGCCCTTCCAGTCCCACATGTAGTCGCCCGTGTTGTAGAGACCGTAGCGGACAAGGTCGGTGCGGCGGAAGCCCTCGAAGTAGAGCTCGCGTGAGCGCTCGTCGAGAATCTGCCTTGTGGTGTAGCTGTTCTCCTTCGTGGCATGGGCGCGCTCGCGCAGGGCGTTGATGTACTGTGTGCCCTTGGTCTGCGTCACATTGTTGTTCTGACGGGCCTCGGCCTCGGCAGCGATGAGGTAAGCCTCGGCCGAGCGCATGAGGAAGTAGTCGGTGTCAACGAACTTGTTGTTGTGGGGCGTGGCACCCGTGGAGTAGGCGTTGCGGAACTTTGCCACCGAGTAGCCGGAGGTAAATTCGCCTGGTGACGTTACCACGAGCGAGCGTCCTATGCCGTAGAACAGTGCGCGGTCGTCGCCGGCCATCTGCACCATGTCGGCGGCAGAGACCTCGGGAGCGTCGTTGCCGGGGAAGAACTTGGCGACGAGCTGGCTGCGGGCGCGGTTGCCGGCCCAGCAGTTGGTGAAGTCGATGCCGAAGTTGCTCTGCGTGTCCATGTCGTCCTTCCATGCCGAGCTGATGACGAACATCGACGTTCCGTAGGACGTGGTGGTGACGCCGTCCTGGAGCAGGGGCAGGATAGCCTCGACGGAGGCGCCGCTCTCGCCGTTGTCACCCATGAAGAGCATCTGGTAGGCCGTCCATCCGTTGGCAGAGCCAGTCCACAGCTTGTGCGGTCCGTTGATGACCTTTTCGGCATATTGCTGAGCGTCGGCCCAGCGCTGCGTGCCGGTGTAGACCTCGGCGTTGAGGTACATGCGGGCCAGGAGCAGGTTGGCGGCGTCCTGGTCGGCGCGGCCGTAGCCCTGGTCGCTGCTCTTGCGGGCTGCCGGGGCCAGCAGCTGGTCCTTCACTTCGAGCAGCTCTTGCTCAATCCACTTGAAGAGGTCGGCGCGCTGAATCTGCTCGGGCGATGTAGACATCAGCTCGGTAGCAAAGGGCACGTTGCCGAAGCAGTCCATGAGGAAGTAGTAGTACATGGCGCGGAGGAAGCGCACCTCGGCAGCGCGGGTGGCGTCGGCACCGCCGCAGACGTCAAGATAGTGGTTGCAATAGGCGATGCTGGCATAGAGGCGGTTGTAGAATCCCTCCACCATGGGGTGGGAAGCATCGTAGGTATTGAAGTTGAACTCGGGT
Organism: uncultured Prevotellaceae bacterium; assembly: GCA_946644025.1. The sequence goes on from CAMPCG010000048.1 coordinate 10,118, forward strand.
ATTCCCGGGTCGCCCCAGGCGCAGATGGCCTCGTCGGTGGGCAGCTCGTTGAGGTTCCACATCTGGCGAACGAATCCGGTGGTTCCGCCGTCAAGACGGTCGATGTCGCAGTCGCCGTCGGCACCGGTGTTACCGGCCAGGGCCATCGTGGCGTAGCACTTAGAGTAAAGTGCTGGCTCGTCGGGTACCATCACCGAGTTGGGGTCGATAGGCGTGACATCCAAATAATTGCATGAAGTAAGCCCGACGGCGAGCAGCATGGCTGCTGCGGGAGCAATTTGCCTGATATATTTGAAGTTCATAATTGTATTCCTCATTTTTAAGATTAGAAGTTAAGATTCAGACCCAGCAGGAAGGTGATAGGACGTGGGTAGATATTGTTGTCAATACCTCCTCCGACTTCAGGATCCAGTCCCTCGTAGTTGGTGATAGTGAACACGTTGGTGGCCGAAGCATAGACACGTCCTGACGTCTTGAAGAAGTTGTCGAAGGAGTATCCCAGCGTGATGTTGTCGCACTTCAGGAACGAAGCGTTGCGCACGTAGTAGTCGCTCAGGCAGCACTTGTTGTCGTAGGTGGACCAGTAGTTGTTAAGAATCATGGGGATGGTGTTCTGCAGGTAGCCGAACGAAGAGTCGTAGCGCTTCTCCGTGTTCTGCACGCCAGCGCCCTTGTCCCAGAAGACGTAGTTGTCGAAGCTGGCGCGGAGTCCTACGCCCAGGTCCCAGCTCTTGTACTGCAGGCGGGTGCTGAGTCCGGCCAGGTAGGGTGCGTCGGGGCTCTTGTAGAAATAGCGGTCGGCGTCGCTGATGGTGCCGTCGCCGTTGCGGTCGACGAACATTCCCTCGATGGGCTTTCCGTCCTGACCGTAGACCTGCTGGTAGACGTAGAAGGAGCTCTTGGGGTGTCCCACTGAGTGAGCCTGGCACTGGTTGCCTGTACCCGAGGAGATGCCGCCGGTCATGACGATGGACGACTCTCCGGTGAGCTCCGTAATCTCGTTCTTGTTGTAGGTGAAGTTAGCCGAGATTTCCCACTGCCAGTCTGTGGTGACGACGGGACGCACGGTGATGGCGGCCTCGAATCCCTTGTTCTTCAGCGAGCCGATGTTCGACGTCACCTGGTTGCGGAAGTTCGAGCCGGCCGAGACGGAGGCGGTGTTGATAAGGTCGGTGGTCTTGCGGACGTAGTAGTCGAAGCTACCGCTGACGCGGTTGTTGAAGAGCGACCAGTCGAGACCGACGTTAGTAGTCGTTGTGGTCTCCCACTTCAGGTCCTTGTTGTAGGCGTCGGGACGGTAGAGCAGTCCGGTGGGGTTGACGTCGTTGATGGGATAGCGTCCGTTGACGTTGGTCTCGTTGACGTTGTAGGTAGCGAAGTAGACATAGTTTCCGATGCCGTCCTGCTGTCCAGTCTTACCCCATCCGAAGCGCAGCTTGAGGTCGTCGAGCCAGCTGGCCTTGATGACCTCGCTCAGGCGCACGCCGAGTGCCACTGAGGGGAAGTAACCCCAGCGCACGTCCTTGTGGAAGCGCGAGGAGCCGTCGATACGCATGGTGGCCGTCAGCATAATCATGTCGAAAGCCGAGTAGTTCAGACGTCCGTAGTACGACTGCAGTTTGTTCTCGCCCTTCCAGATGCCCTCACTGTAGCTGTGGTAGTCGGTCGACTTCATGGCAGCAATCTGCTCGGCGGTCTTGTCCTTCACCGAGTAGGTGTCGTAATAGAGGCTGTTGCCCCAGAACTTGGCGTGGGACATCTCGTAACCGGCCATGATGTCGAAGTGCTGTGTCTCGCAGAAGTCCTTGAGGTACTGTGCGTAGGCCGTACCCACGAGGTTGTACTTGTTCTCCTTGGTGAATCCGGTGTTACCCCAGCGGTAGCATGAGGGTCCCCATTCTGCCATGTCGGTCTTCTGCTTACCGTTGGCCCAGTCTCCGCTCAGGTTCACGTGCAGGTGGAGGTCCTCAAATCCGTGTACCTGGTAGTCGGCCTCGACGTTGGCCATGTAGTCGAACGAGTTGGCGCGGTCCTTCTTCTCATCCAGGTTCGACATGGGGTTGGCCACGGCCTTGTCGTTCCACACGGTGCCGTAGGTGTCGTCGGGCGTTGTCCACTGCCAGAATCCGTTGTATGCCTTGAACTTCTCGTCGCTGGAGTAGACGGGCTGCGTGGGGTCAATGCGCGTAGCGTTGCCGATGGCGTCGCCGTTGGCATACTTGGTGTGGGCATACATGAACTTACCGTTGATGTTGAGCTTCAGATGGTCCTCGAAGAACGACGGGTTGAGGTTCACGCTTGCCGTGTAGCGCTGGTAGTTGCTTGTCTTGAGAATACCGTTCTGGTTGGTGAATCCCAGGCTCACGCGGTAGGGCATGTTGGCCAGTCCTCCGGCCACGGTGACGTTGTGGTCGGTCGATACAGCCGTGCGGTAGATTTCTTTCTGCCAGTCAGTGCTGGCGTCGCCCATGAGCTTGGCGGCCTCCGAGTCGGGTCCGTAGTAGCTGTTGACAAAATTACGGTATCCGGCAGCGTCGAGCAGGTCGAGTGACTTCTGCTTGGTCGAGACGGAGACGTTACCGTTGTAGCTCACGGTAGGCTTCTGCCCCTTGCGTCCCTTCTTGGTGGTGATGATGATGACGCCGTTCGAGCCGCGGCTACCGTAGATGGCCGTTGCCGATGCGTCCTTCAGCACGGTGAAGCTCTCGATGTCCTGCGGGTTGACCATTGCCAGCGCGTTGGGAGCACCCTTGATGCCCTGGTTGTCCATGGCCAGTCCGTCGATGACTATCAGGGGGTCGTTGCTGGCGTTGAGCGACGAGCCGCCA
>CAMPCG010000049.1 GCA_946644025.1 uncultured Prevotellaceae bacterium
GACTTTTAACTACTTCTTACTACCTTTTACTACTTCTTACTACTCAACTTGAGAATTTTGTGCAAAGTTAGATATTTTGTAGAATATTTGGCTAATCATTTGGCCGTCTTAACTTTATTTTGTACTTTTGCAGCCACAAACCTTAACGATTACGAAAAGATGAAAAAAATTATTCTCACCGCCCTGTCGCTGACGCTGTCGGCCACAGGCGCCTTGGCCGAAAACCTTTTCGTCCAATCCCCGACACCCATCACCCTCGACGTAGAGCCTATGAGCCCCGAGGTGATGCGCATCATTAACCAGAAGTTGGATTACGACCTGACCACCAGCGAAGCGTCAGCCACCACTCCCTCAGCATCAGCCACCATTCCCTCAGCGTCAGCTGAGGGCGACGCCGGGTGGCCGATGTTGAGCCGCGAGGCCCTGCCCGAGGCGAAGATGGACTTTGACTTCTTCAAGTCGAAGACCAACCCCGACGTGCCCGCCTTCAAGGTCATGGACGACCTGACCTTCGTGGGCATACCCGTGTTCGTGGCCGGCATCCTGGCCAAGCCACAGAAGAAGTCGTTCCGACAGAACAACGAGGAGGGCCGCGCAAACACCATGCTGCTGACCAACTTCAAGACCCACATCGACGACTACACCCAGTACTTCGGCCCGGCAATGACCGTAGGCCTGAAGATTGCCGGATATGAGGGCCGCAGCGACTGGCCTCGACTGCTGGCCAGCGCCGCCATGTCATACGGCATCATGGCCGCCCTCGTCAACGGCATCAAGTACACGGCCAAGGAGATGCGCCCCGACGGCACGTCGGCCAACTCGTGGCCATCGGGACACACAGCCACCTCCTTCGTAGGCGCAACGATGCTGCACAAGGAGTACGGACTGACGCGCTCGCCCTGGTTCTCGGTAGCAGGCTATGGCGTGGCAACGGCAACGGGCGTCATGCGCGTGCTCAACAACCGCCACTGGGTGTCCGACGTGCTCTCAGGAGCAGGCATCGGTATCATGTCGGCCGAGCTGGGATATGCACTCAGCGACATCATCTTCAAGCAGAAGGGACTGCTCAGGGGCAACCTGGAAAACACCAGCCAGAAACCCTCCTTCTTCGCCATCAGCATGGGTCTGAGCATGGGAACGAGCGACTTCGCCTTCACCGCCGACGACCTCAAGGACAAGGAATACTACGACCAGCTTGAGGAGGAATTAGGCTACACCGAGGACAAAAGCGAACAGGTGGACATCAACTTCCACACGGCCACGACGGTCGACGCCGAGGGTGCCGTCTTCTTCAACAAGTACGTCGGCGTGGGCGGCCGTCTGCGCGTGCGTGCCATGACGGCCAAGAACTGGAACGAGTTCGCCGACCGCGTCAGAGACGGAAACGTAGAGCTGGCACAGCAGTTCTACGACGAGGACTTCCCCCAGGAGACCAAGGACTACGTCAGGAACAACCTCCTGCGCAGCCAGCAGGTGGTCATCGAGAGCGACCACCTCACCGAGTTCTCGGCCAGCGCCGGACTCTACCTCAACCTGCCCCTCGGCCAGCACTTCGCCCTGGGCACGAAGGCGCTCATAGGACACTCCATGACCCAGGAGCTGGACATCAACTCGAAGGTGCAGGGCAACATAGGCGACGTGAAGTACCGCCTGCTCATAGAGAACGGCGCGGTGAACTACGACGAGAGCTTCATCGACAGCTTTACCGACACGGGCAAGGCGTATGACAACGAGTGGGACATACTGACCATGGGCGGCAACAGCGCCACCACCTTCGGCACGGGACTCTCGCTGACCTATAAGTACAAGTCGAACTTCTCGTGGCGACTCTTTGCCGACTACGACTACATCGACCGCCGCTACACCCTCACCTACGACCCCTACCACTTCATCAAGTACTCCATACCCAGCGCCGTCACCTTCTTCGAGGCACAGGGCGTAAGTCTCGACCCGCTGAACTACGAGAAGAAGAAAAAGACTCACTACCTCACACTCGGAGCCTCCTTCGCCGTGAACTTCTAATCGGCACGAAGGAAAAGAGTCCGGGCCATGCAGGTTGCTCCCTGCACGGCCCGGACTCCTCTTTATAGATGCGGGCTATAACTCGCCTTGCGGCTGACTTGGCCTACGGGCGAAACGGCTCACGGTCGGAAGAGAGAGTGAATGGCGACGCCATTCACTCTCTTTTCTCTCACTTAATCGCCTACTTCACCATCATCTTCTTTCCGTTGACGATGTAGAGGCCCTTCTGAGCTTTCTCCACGCGCAGTCCGCCAAGGTTGTAGACAGCCTGCGGCACCTGCTGCTCGGCGTTCTCCACCTCGCTGATGGCGGTGGTGATGGAAGCCGTGGCCGAAGCCTCGCTCAGTCCGCCCATCTCGTTGGCGGCACGCACGGCGTAGGCGGCGGTGGCGTCGTTGACGGTGTACTTAGGCTCGAGGGTGAAGTCGATGACCTTGCCGTCCTTCACGATGGCGTAGAGCAGAGCGTAGTTGCTGTCGTCCCAGGTCAGCACGTTGGTATCCTTGTTCAGCTGCACGTTGGCCGGTATGGGGGCCTGCTCGGTGAGCAGGGTGGGATCCCAGTCGCCGAAGGTGTTGTGCAGGTCGCCAATTTCGAGGGCCTCCTCAGCGGTGAGCACGGGCTCGTTGGTTGCGCCGTTGCTGGGGAAGAGCTTCATGCGCTGGCTCAGGTCAACGGGCGTGCCGGTGGCCGTCACAGAGTTGTACTCAGCATAGCGGGTGGGACCCTGTCCCCAGTCGTGCCATCCGGCAGCGCGGGGCACCACTTCCATCTTCGTGTCGATGAAGTAGGTCTCGGCTCCGCCCGTCCAGGGACGACCCAGGTAGTAGTTGCCGTCTACCTTCGACGTGCCGCCCTTGATGGTGCAGTCCTTGAAGACATAGCCATAGTGGGAGTTGCCACGGGCAGCGGTGATGTAGCCGCCGTCCTCGCACATGATGATGTCGACGTTGTTGAAGAAGACGTCGCCGTCGCCGCAGATGAAGTCAGTGCGTCCGCGCACGATGCCGTTCTCGAAGTAGAACAGTCCGCGGCCGTTGTCGGGCACGTAGGTGTCCTGGTAGGCCCAGAGGGTGACGTTCTTGAAGACGTTGCGCGTGCCCTTGTCCACGAGGATGACGTTACGTCCGGTGGCATCGGCGGTCTTGGTGTGGAGCTTCAGGTCCTGGAAGTAGGTGTCGGTGGTTCCGCTCTCCAGGTAGAGCACGCCGCTGGTGCGTATGCCCTCGAGCACGTTGGAGCCATCCTTGTAGGCATCGGGCATCTCGTTGGTGATGGCCGTGTTGTCGGCGCTCTCGCCAATGATGGACACGTTGGGCGAGTTGAAGTATGTGCGCGGGTCGGCATACTCATTGCCGTCGCCGTGGTCGCCGTTGGCCGTGACCTTGGCGTTCTGGTTGGCAGCAATCATGTAGTCGCCCTGCTTGACGAAGATGCGGTAGCGCACGTTCTTGTCGCTGCGGCCGGCGGCAGCCTTGAGGGCCTCGGCAAACGTGCCGTCGTCGGGAACGACGAAGTCGTAGAGCTTCTTCTCCACGGTGGGTCGTGTCATGGTGGTGAACGTCAGCGTGATGTCCTCGGCGATGTAGTTGTCGGTAAGGTCGCCGACGGAGCCCTTGGGCAGGGTGAAGGTGTACTCGGTGGAGTACTCCAGGCCCTTGTACTCAAAGCTGACGGTCTTTCCGCTCACCGTCGGGGTGAGTGTCTGCGAGCCCAGCGTGGCGGTAGGCATGTGGGTGGCGGGCAGCTTCACGCGCTCGTCGAAGGTGAGCACAATCTTGCCGTTAGCCGACACGCCGGTGGCGCCGGCGGCAGGAACGGAGGCGACGAGCACGGGAGCCACGCCGTCGTCGACAAGCTTGGGCTGTCCGGTGATGAAGAACATGGCCAGGGTGTTGCCGTCGTTGCTCGACGAGGTGCCGTCGACCTTAGAGTTCTTGTCGGCCGTCATGCGGATGTAGAGCTCGGCCTGGTTGTTGGCCTCGGCGGGCAGGGCGGTGCTGAACGAGGCTGCCGTCTTGGCACTGTTCATGGTGATGTCGCCAAACTTGGTCCAGTTCTCGCCGTCTACGGAGTACTCGGCGTTGTAGGTCTGGTAGGCGTTGTAGTTGTAGAGCATCTGGAACTGCACGTTGATGTCCTGGAAGTCGGCTGCGTTGACCTTCGTCTGCCACCATGTGGTGCCGATGGCCACGTCGTTGCGCCAGTTCACGGCTGCTCCCTTGAAGCTCTCGTAGCCGCCGGCAGCCAGGGTGCTCTTGTCGAGCCATCCGCTGGTGTGGCCGTCGGGATAGACAAGGTTGAGGGTAGCAGCCTCGTTGTCGGCAGAGGCGAAGTCGGCCTTGCGACCGGCGCCTCCGGCCTGGTAGAAGTCCCATCCGGCAATGATGTCGGCCTGAGAGTACATGGCGGTGAGCTGCACGTCGGCGTCCATGCTGACGAGCTTCGAGCTGTTGGTATCGCCGTCGTCCCAGTTGGTGAAGGTGACCAGGCCCTCATAACCGTCGGCAGTGAGCTGCACGGCCGTGCCGGCCTCGTACATCATCTTGTCGTCGACCATCTCGGGCTCGGGCGAAATCTTCACCATGTAGTCGTTGGTGCCGTCTACGGTCAGCGCCAGCTCGTAGGTCTCTACGGCCTGGAAGTTGGCGGTGAGCGTCTCGTCGGCGTTCACGGTGTACTTGAACTTAGCCTCGGCAGAGACCTCCTCGCCGGCCTGGTTGGTCCAGTTCACGAAGTCGTAGCCGAAGTTCTCGGTGGCGGTGAGCGTCAGCTCGGTGCCCTCCTCGTACTCATCGCCGGCGGGGTAGACGTTGACAGAGCCACCCTCCTCAGGCGAGGCCACGGCGGCGAAGGCATACTTGTTGACGTCGGCCACGGTGCCGCTGACCACGCCGCTAATCTTGACGTTGGAGATACAGAGGTTCTTGGTGTTGCCGAAGCCGGAGACGTAGATGCGGAAGGCAAACTCCTGGCCGCCCTGCTCGTCGATGGTGACGACGTGGTTCATGGCGGGCGAGCCCGTGGTGTTGTTGTTACGCACCAGGTCGTCCTTCGACACCTGCACCTTGGTAGACTCGGTGCCGTCGATGACGTAGCTGTAGTGGTAGGTGGCGTTGTCGGTGCCCACCTTCACGGCGTCGTAGCTCACGCTCGTGGGCTTGAAGGTCAGTCCGGCAGCCAGCTTCACGTAGTACTCAGCCTTCACGTCAGCGCCAGTGCCGGCGTTGGCCGTCGCGGGCTTCAGGTCGGTGAAGGTCTGGTTGGGTGCAACGTCCATTTTGTTGCGTGTGCTGACGGTGAGTCCGTCGCCGAAGCTGACCGTGGCGGTGCTCACGGCGCTGGCAATGTCGTCGCTGACGGTGGCTGCATCCTCGTTGCCCACGGGCCATACGATGGTGCCTGCGACGTCGGCGAAGGTCTCGCCGCCCTGCTGCTGCTCCACCTTGGGCAGCGTGATGTTGATGTAGGACAGGTAGCCGCAGTCGTTGCCCAGCACGATGTCTACCGTCTCGGCAGCCGAGGCCACGGTGTAGCTCAGGTCGGTGGACGAGGTGTAGTCGCTCTGTCCGTCGATGGTCGTTGCGGTCTTGCCGTCGGCGCCGAAGGGCGAGAAGGCCTTCATCTTGACCACGGCTCCCTTGCACGAAGGCACGGTGAACACCGTACCGCCGTTGGCCTGACACCACGACGCGCGTCCGACGTTGTTCAGCTTGCCGCCGTTGTTGGTGGTGAAGGGCATCTTCACGTCGATGCTGCTGCTGCCTACGATGGTGGCCTGCGTGACGAGGAAGCCGTCCTTGTTCTGGTAGTTCAGCGTCACGGCGGTGGGCTCCAGGTTGTAGTTCAGTGTGACGGCCTCGGTGCGCTCGGCCAGGTTCCAGTCGTTCTCATAGAACACCGGCGTGAGGGTCAGGTCGCCCTCAACGGTTATCTCTGTGCCGATGGCGTAAGACAGTTCGCCGGCCGACCATCCCCAGAGGGTATAGCCCTCCTTGTAGAGGGTGTAGTTGGCGGGAATGGTGAAGGTCTCTCCTGCTCCCACGGTGGCTGCCTCGGGGGCCACGCCCTCTGCGCCGCTGTTAGCAATGTCGAAGCTGACGGTAAACTGCTGCTGCTCTGCGGGCAGGTCAGCGGGGTCTACAGCCGTGGCGGCGATGAACGGGCAGTAGCCCTCGTAGAAGATGGTGAGCGTGGTAGGCTCCAGTCCGCGGTAGTAGGTGGCTACGACATTATTCTCCTTGTCGATGTGCCAGCACTCCTTCGAGGCATTGGCCTTGATTTCGGTGACGTTGTCCTCGGCATCGGTGATGGTGCCCTTCTGGTTGCCATACTGGCAGTCGCCCAGCTTGATGAGCACGGGGCCTTCCACCTTCATGGTGAAGGTGCAGTTCACCCAGCCGTGGTCCTTATCGTTGAATCGCACGGCGCTGACGGCGAAGTTGGCCGTCTCGTCGTCGGCAGCAACGGCGGTGTACGAGCCGTCCTCGGCCACCTTCACGCCGAAGCTGTTCACGTCGGTAGCGAAGACGTTGGCGTCGGTCAGCGTCACGGCGAAGTCGCGCCAGGTCCACTGCTCGGCGGGCAGCTCATCTCCATAAGCCACTACGATGGTATAGATGTCTGCGCGGGCGGTTGCCGTGAATGTCACGCTATTGGCCTCGCCAGTCCATACATAGTTCGAGGTAGTCTCTTCGGCAGCATATTCGCCCACCGCTGTTTCCATATTAGCGAGCGAAGCGCCGCTGAATGTGATGGTGTTGATGACCTTTCCCTTCGGGACGGCCACTGTCAGGTTGCCGGCGGCATCCTCGCCACTGGCGGCATAGAGCCGTATCTGTCCGAGGGTAGTACTACCAGCCTTATAGTCGTTCCAGCAGTTACGCCCTGCGATGGTCAGGGTGACGTTGCCCGCCGTCCACGTGCTCTCCTGAGTCTTTACAGCCGACTTCTCTATGCCCGAGCCATAATCGGTACCCAAGTTGAAGTCAAACACGCCGTCCTCAATGGCGACAGGCTTCGTGACGGTCATCTGGAAACTGGCTTCCGAGCCTTTGTAGGTATCATTGCCGGCAAAGGTGGCGGTGATGGTAGCCGTTCCGACACTCAGCAGCTGCAGCGTCGTGCCGTCGACCTTGGCCACGTCCTCGTTGCTGCTGCCCCACTCCACTGCGGCTCCGTCGATGGGAGCACCCGAAGCATCCATAACCACGGCAGCGGGCAGGTTCATTGTCGTGCCTACTTCGCCCGTCTGGTCTCCGCCCACCTCGACAGCTGTGGCGATGCGGGTGTCGGTCGGTGTGCCGCCCTGTCCGCTTCCGGAGGCGAAGAAGAACTCCATCTTCTGGATGCGTGCATGGCCAGAGGTTCCGCCACGGGTAATGGTAAACTCACTTGAAGAGCCAGTCCAGGTGGAAGTCTGGCTGTCGTAGTTGCCCTCGCTGACGGTGGGGCTGTTCAGGTTATAGGCGGTGCCAGAGAAGGTGAACACCACCTTCTCGATGGTCTTTGTCTCTGAGGACACCTTGATGTAGTTTCCTCCATAGACGCGGACAGCCGTTCCTGTGTCGTAATACTTCGGAGCAGTAGTGTTCGTGCCCTGATGAAATTCGAGCGTCACGTCTTCTCCGCTTACCGTTTGCACCACTTCGGCGTTTTTGTAACCTCTGTCCGAGAACGTGATGGTCTCGTCGGGCGATTGCGCGAAGGTGTTTCCCCATAGCATCGCAAAGATGGCCATGAAGGATAGTCGCAGTAATCTGTACTTCATAGTTTTTTAGGATTTGGTTAATAATTAGTTGGATAGAAATATAATTTACATATTGCGTAAGCGTCGGCTCTTCTCGGCCATGATGGTGATGATGTTGGAGATGTCGGCCACGTCGACCGTTCCGTCTCCATTGACGTCGGCGAGGCCCGGTGCTGACGCGCCGGGGGTGGCGGTGGCCATGACGGTGATGACGGCCGAGATGTCGGCCACGTCTACGGAGCCGTCCTGGTTGACGTCGCCCGGCTCTGCGAATGCCGTGAGGAAGAGCAGTCCCTCGCTGATGCGGCTGGTGTCCCATCGTGCTCCGGTGAAGAGGAACTGCGGCTGTCCGCTGAAGCTGTTGGCGCGGAAGATGCGTATGCTGTCGCCGACCTGCAGGGAGGGGTTGCTGCCCAGTGCCACGCTGATGACGCCATCGATGGTGAGTTCGTCGATACCCTCGATGGACGTGCAGCCGTTGGCGCTCTCCGAGGCGCACTTGGTGGCGTTGATGTGCAGTGTTCCCTCACTGGTGATGGTGACGGGCTTGTTGTCGAAATAGATTGTTCCGATGGAGATGGTGGCGGTGATGCCGGGCCGGAGGAGTCCGTTGACGGTCACCGTCCTGTTGGCCAGGGCGCTCTTCTCGCTGTTGGCTCCCGAGAACGTGCCCTCGGTGTCGACGATGAGCGCTCCCGTGCCGAGGGCGGAGTTGGTGCCTACGGCAAGCTCGCCCTCGCTGACGGTGGTGGTGCCGGTGTTGGTGCTGGCGCCGTTCCAGGTCACCTTGCCCTGTCCCACCTTCTCAAAGTTAGCGTTAGAGACAACACGCGTCGTGGTCGACCAGTTGTCGTCGTTGCCCACTTGCCAGGTGTTGGCCCCTACGGAGCCGCCGTTGCTGAAGGTGCAGCTGCCGCCGAGTGCTCCCGTTCCCGTCACCTTTCCTATGTGGAACGTCTTTCCCGAGTTCTGCACCTCTACCGTGGCGGCGATGTTCATCGTGCCGAGGGGCATACCCGTGGAGGTGTCGAGGGTGAAGCGCAGCACGTCGCCGTCCTGGCTGGAGTTGGGCTTGAGCGTGCCCTCGAACTGGCTGAAGTTACACTTTACGGGCGTACGCGTGGCGTAGTAGTTGTTGCCCTTCTCGGTGGTGCAATAGGCGTTGAGCGTTCCCTCTCCCACGACCTTGTTGGTGTAGTTGGAGCGGTTGGCCATGTACCATGTGCCGCTCTTGCCCTTGGGAATGTCGATGGCGTATGACGACGACGTATTCTCTTTCAGCGTTCCGCCCTGGTACTCCACGGTCTTGGCGGGTGTTGCCGCGTTGATGCACTGCACGGTACCGGCGGCTATGACCATTCTCGTGAGCGCGGTGTTGTTGACGTTGAGCTTCATCCATCCTGAGCCCTTCTTGGTCATCAGCGTTCCGCTCATGGCGCGGTCCACGATGAAGTCGGCCGAGTTGTTGATGACGCCGCCCTCTTCGCCCACGAAGCTGATGACGGAGCCGCTGGTGACGGCGGCCGTGGTCTGCAGCGTGGCGCCGTTCTCTATGACGAACTTGGGTGCGCTGGTGGTGACGGCGCCCAGGTTGCCCTTGGCCGCGGTGGCGTTAGCGAGCGCCGACACCTTGACCGTTCCGCCGCTGATGCGGTTGCCGCCGGTGTAGGTATTGTCGTTCTTGATGGTGAGGATGCCGCTGCCGCGCTTGACGAGGGTGGTGGCTCCGCTGAGTGCTCCGCTGCCCTGGAAGGTGTAGGCCTTCGTGTTGTCCACGATGACGCTGTCGGCCTCAATCTCGCCGTTGATGTTGACGGTGAACTGCTTCGCGTCGTCGTTGAAGAGGACGTTGTCGCCGGTGACGAAGGCGGTAGGCGATTGCGAATCGTCTGAAAGAGACGTGACGAAGTTCTCGGTCAGGCCGAGGTCCCAGGCGGTGCCGTTAGCTCCGCTCCAGGCGATGTCGGCGTTCTGGCGCATGTCCTCGATGACGAGGTAGATAAGTCTGCTTTCCTCCTCTATCTCAAGTGAATACTTCTTCTTCGTGCCAAGTCCCTCTATGCGGATGTCGTCCAGTTTTCCTGAAAGCTTCTTCGCCTGGCCTATAGCATAGCGTCCCGCCACGGGCTCGTCGCCCAGATGATTGACAAACTCAAAGACGGGCGTGAGATACTGCGGGCCATACTGCCACGACTTTGTCTCGATAGACATGTATTTGGCGCCCACCATGTCGTTCCTGCCGCTTGAAGAGTAGGGGTTGTTGGAGTAGAGGTCGAACACCACCCTTGAGCCGAAGCCCAGTATCAGCGTGTCGACGATGACGATTGAGCCTACCTTTTCCTGTTGGTCGGCAGGAGCCAACTTGGCGCCATACTCCATCTTGATGCTTCGGAACTTGCCGCCGTTGGTATTGAGTGTGGCGAAGCGGTTGAGCCACAGCGGTGAGTTGAGCATGGTGCCGTCGAAGTTGACCGTTCCGGCCCAGATGTCGGTGGCTCCGGTGTGGGTGAAGTCGGCCTTGGGCAGGTTGAGCGTGCCGTCGCCCTGCTTGACGAGTCGCGCGTCGCCGGCGAGTCCGCCTCCCGCTACGTTGCAGGTGTAGTAGGTGTACTTGATGTTTCCTGTGCCGTTGGTGGCTGCGGCGTTCGTTCCCTGCACCCACGACGGCACGTTGAAGGTCATCACCCAGGGCTGTGCGCCCTCCTCGATGGTGAGCTGCGTGTCGGCATAGTCGCAGAGGAGCACGTGCTTGCCGTTCAGGCTGCTGCCGATGGTGGCTCCGGTGGCGACGATTTCGCGCCCGGTGTTGGTCAGTGGCGGCGGTGCCACGGTGATGTTCTCCAGCTCGCCGAGGAAGTAGCTGGCGTGGGGCGGCTGGTTGTAGCCCATCGACTCCCACACCATGCCCTGGCGGTACTGGTGGTCGTGCCAGAGGGTGTAGTTGCGCCACTGTGTAGTATAATTAGTGGTATATACGCGCACGTACATATTATCTGTCGTGCGGACGATGATTTCCTCTCTCCAGTCTCCGATGATGTCGCCCACTGCCGACGGCGTGTTCTTCGTCCAGTTGCAGTTGGCGGTTCCGTCGGCGGTGAAGACGGCGCTGCCGTTGGCCTTGAACACGCGGGCGGCGCCTTCGCGGCTGTTGGCCCCGTCGAGTCCCTCCTCGAGCAGGTCGCCGTCCCAGTAGATGCGCCAGTTGTTGGTGAAGCCGCCGGGGGCTCCGCTGATGACCTTGTCGGCCACGCAGGAGACGGTCCCCGACTGGCTGCTGTGGCCTATGGCGCCGGGGTAGTCGTTGGAGAAGTTGCCGCAGAGGGCGCGTCCGTCGTCGCTGGTCGACTGCAGGCGGTAGTAGATTTTACCGGTCGTGCCGTCGCGGTAGTTCATGGCCGGCGAGTCCTCGTTGCAGGCGAATATCTCCTGTCCGTGGCGGTAGGGGTCGAAGTCCGAGCAGTGCTGCGCGTCACCGTGCCCCAGTCCGGTGGTGTGCAGTCCCTTGCCGTTGTCGTCGATGACCATCGAGCCGAAGCATATCTCGTCGCGTCCGTCCCAGTCCACGTCGGCGATGCCGAAGTTATGGTAGCCCTGTCCCGACCAGGGCCACGACTCGCCCTTCCACTCCCAGTAGAGGGTCAGCTTGTGGGTCTGCGGGTCTACCGAGAAGGCCTTGAAGTGGTGCTTGGTGTAGCATCCTCGGCCCAGGAAGACGTAGGCATTGCGCCCGTCGAGGAAGGGCGCGCCGAAGTAGTGCTTCGTCGAGCGGTGGCCGTAGCCGTCGCCCCAGTCGCTGGCCGAGCCGCGCGGCAGGGGGTAGGTCATCCACAGTGCGCCGTTGGTGCCGATGGGGTATGGCTTTCCCGTTTCGCCCTCCATGTAGAGCAGGTACTCGGCGCCGGTGTTGGTGTAGGTCATGTTGGCCGTCTGCGTGACGGTGTTGCGCGTGTTCACCTTCATGTTGCCTATCTCGGTGGTCGTGCCGTCGGCGTGGTGTATGATCATGTTGTCGGCGCCGCGCATGAGCACCTCGGCGCGTCCGTCGCCGTCCCAGTCATAGCCCACGGCGTCGTACTGCTCGTCGGGCCCGCTGACCATGTTGGGTCCCAGGTCGATGTACCACAGCCGCTTGCCCTCGAGGGTGTAGCAGTCGAGCACGTTGTAGGCCGAGTCGTTGGCCACCGACGAGCCGTCGGGCGTGTAGTTGCGCTTGAGAATAAACTCGGCGACGCCGTCGCCCGTGACGTCGGCCAGGGCGATGTCGTTGATGGCATAGCTCGAGGTGATGTCGGTGCCGCGGCGCGAGTAGAGCTTGCCCACGGCAAACTGGCGGTACTGCTGGTTCCAGCGCTTCACGGCGGGGCACTTCTCCTGCTCCACGCCGCGCACCACGGCGGCCACCTGATAGGACGACGAGGCGTTGCCGCCGCTGTGCTGGTAGTTGGACACCTTCAGCGGCGTCTGGTTCAGCTTCGCACCGTTGCAGTAGAGGTTGTACTCCGTGTCGTAGTATTCCTCGCCAAAGATGCGCCAGCTGACGAAGTTGCCACTGCCCGAGGGGATGGCCACCAGGCCACGGTCAAGAAGGTCGGTAGCGCGCTGGGCGAAGGTCACACACGAGAAGAACGACAAAAGGAATGTCAGTAGGGATAGTCTTTTCATTTTGATGTCTGAAAAAGCGGTTAGTTATTAGTCAGTATCGCTGTTGGTAATAGTCATGCAATATCGTGCAAAAGTACGAAATAAATCTGAACCGACAAACAATTTTATCATAAATTAAAAAACTTCTCTAAATCTTTTGGCCGTAAGTGGGAAAGTGCGTACTTTTGCAGCGCACTTGTAGGAGGCGACGTGTCTCACGTCGCAATCAAGCTGATTGTTGCGACGTGAGACACGTCGCCTCCTACTGCAAAGCGGCGTAATAACCATTAGCTATGAGTCTACTTTTAAAATATGAATATGAGCAAACAACGTAAAAACTTTGCGCAGCCGCTCCCCTCCCCTCGCAGGGGAGGGGTAGGGGGGGGGGCTCTAACTTCCTGCCAGCTAATTATATACCGCCCCCACCCCAGCCCCTCCCC
>CAMPCG010000050.1 GCA_946644025.1 uncultured Prevotellaceae bacterium
CGCCGACGTGGTTTGTACAAACACTGACAGCGTTTATAAATTTGAGACCCACCCCCATAGGAGTTAGGAGTTAGGAGTTAGGAGTGAGGAGTTAGGAGTTAAGAGTTAGGAGTTAAGAGTTAAGAGTTAAGAGTTAAGAGTTAGGAGTTAGGAGTTAAGAGTTAGGAGTTAAAAGTTTGGAGTTAAAAGTTTGGAGTTAAAAGTTAGGAGTTAAGAGTTGCTGCGCCGAACGAACTCCTAACTCCTCACTCCTAACTCCTAACTCTTAACTCCTAACTCCTAACTCCTAACTCTTAACTCTTACCTCTTACCTCGTCACTCGCAATATTTGGCTTTAAGCTGACTCTGCTCCTCCTTCGTGAAGCCGAGCTGGTTCTCCAGATACTGCGTCAAGGAGCCATACTGCTTGTCAATCAAGTCGAGCGTGGTTTCAAAGTTCTCGCGGCTCACGCCCACCATGGCTTTGATGAAGGCGATAGCCTCGTCGGAACCTTCCTTTCCACGCAGCTGAGCGCTTGCTGCCTCTATTTGGGTGGCATAGCTCTGGTTGGACATATCGAAGTCCTGCACAATGACATCCCGGCTGGCGCCAAGGGCTGCCAGGACGAAGGCTGCAGCCCATCCAGCGCGGTCCTTGCCCTGCGAGCAATGCCAGAGCACCCCACCCTTTGCCTTCAGCACGCCGCGGAGGAAGTCGCCGTAGTAACGCTGGGCTTGCGCGTCGGTCACGATGCCGGGATAGAGTCCGCGGGCTAATTTCTGCGCCTGGGGGTCGAAGGCTTTGCTGATGACGAGGGCCGCCATGTCCCTGGTGTCAACACTGCTGACAGCGCCGGAACCGGCGGCAGCGAGGGCATCTTCAAAAATCTTCGGCATAGTGGGGAGCCGGGTGTAGCTCACACCGTCGATCACGCGGTCGGGGCAAGCAGCGACTTCGGCGTCGAAGCGGAAGTCGAAGACGTCGGACAGATGGTACCTGTTCTTCAGCAGGTCGACATCGGCATCGGTGGCCGTGAAGAGATTAGCACTGCGCACCAGCATGTCGTAACGGATGGTGCGACCGTCTTGCATGACGAGGCCGCCCATGTCACGGCCGTTTTCAATGCCTTCAAACTTGATGACTCGTTCCCTGGGCTGACTGGACTGACTGGACTGGTCGTCAGAGTCGGAGGAGCACGCTGCCAATAAATTTGTGCCAAAGATAATGGCGGCAAACAACCATAGAGTTTTTTTCATAATAGTTAATGTAGATGATTCTATCTTACGTACTTCTTCCCTTTCTGGATGTACACTCCTGCATTAGGTTCCTTATTGAGTTGTTCGCCTGCTAAATTGTAGATGGCGGCAGAACCGGTGTTTGTGTCGGTCCTGGCGGCTTCTACGGCCGTGGCATCTCCTGCCAGCTTGGCATATTCGGCACGTGCGGCGGCCATGTCGGCCAGGAACTCCTGATGGGTGTGGAGCCGGGCGTAGCCTGCCGATGCCAGCAGCCGTCCTGCGTCGACATCGCTCTGCCAGTGGTAGCCAGCGATGACGCGGCTCTGCCCCCACTGGAAGCCCAGTGCCAGGAGGTCGTCCTGGGCATCGGGGTTGATCTCACAGAGCAACAGCGCCATGGCCCAGCCGCGGATGGTGTGTCCCGAAGGATAGGAACCGTTCAGGCGCAGTGTCTCCTCCTCTTCGGGAATGAGGGTCGACTCGTTGTAGCGAACGTAGGGCCGCTGGCGCGGAATCTCGGTCTTGGGTTTCCTGGCGCAGAGACGCACGGTAAGGACACCACGGTAAAGCACTTTGAAGATACAGGGCGTCTTCGTTTCAGAAATCTCCATGCCAAAGGGCTTGCTGAACTCCTGGGCCATCTCGCCCATATCCACGACGCTATGGTCGATGGCCTGCTGGGCTCGCTCCTCGTTCAGCCGCTCACCCTTACCCCACATATACTGGGTGAGGTCATAGGCGAAACGCGTAGAGTTGGGTTCGGGAGGGGCGGGCAGCCACTTGACGGCATTGGGCAGCTCGTCGATGTCAAAATACATGGCCTCACTGTCGAGCGTAATGTCGGTCTGAGCATGAGCACCGAGGGTAGCCATCACTGCGGCTACGGAAAGTAACAGAATCTTTTGTTTCATTGTTTTGATAGTTTAATTCATTAATTATTATTGCAACGGAGTCAGCGGGTAAACGATGCTGACGGTGATGATGGTCAGCCATGCATGGAGATTAAATCCCCAAAAGACAATAGAATCCATTATTAAAGGAAAAAAGGTGAAAAACCGAGAATCCACCCCCTCGCTAGCCCTCACCCCTGCTAGCCCCCACCAACCTCCTAGCCCCCACCAACCTCCCCCCGAGGGGGAGGCTTAAGCCGCTAAAGCCTCCCCCTCGGGGGGAGGTTGGTGGGGGCTAGGTGGGTTTCCAGAGGTGGGGCTGGGGGAACCAAGTTATTCTATTTAAATTCAAAGATGTTGATGAACCCCGTAATGGATAAAATGTAGCGCACGCTGTCGCTGACATCCTTGATATAGAGGTGCCCGCCTTTATTCTCCACATTCTGAAGGATGGTAAGGAAGATGCGCAAACCCGATGATGAGATGTAGGTCAGGCCTGCACAGTCGATGATGATGTCTTTCCCTTGAACATCGTTGAGCGGACTCAATGCTTTTTCTGTTTCTGGTGCAACTGCGGTGTCGAGACTGCCTTCCAGAATGGCAACTACGCTGCCGTCTTGTTCTTGAATGGTTGTTTTCATTTGTTCTTGTTATATTTATATTATTGTATATTCAAAACCTTGAAGATTGAAGATTGGCTGTCGCGGCAAGCTTTTCGGGCTTTTCGAGCTTCTTCTTCATTGTCAGCACATTGAACTCGCCTCTGCGCTCGTAGCCGACGGTGTCCATGTTCTGGCGCATGATGTGTATGCCCAGGCCGCCGATTTTCCGTTCCCTGGCCGAAAGGGTGGTGTCCGCCTCAGGCCAGGCGGTGGGGTCGAAAGGCTTGCCGCTGTCGGTGATGGTGATATTGAGGTGGACATCGTCGGGTACAATCTCGACGTTCACTTCGCCGTGCTCGTCTGCCTGGTAGGCATACTTCATCACGTTGACCACGGCTTCCTCGACGGCCACTTTTATCTTCATGATGACGATGTCGTCGAACCCGGCCGCCCGGCTGGCTTCTTCTACGAAAGTGTTCAGTCGCGGCACCTCTTGCAGCTGGGCAGGCAGGACGAGGGTAAGGGGTATTCTTGCTCCTCCATGCTCCGCAAGCGTCCCGTTGGGCCGAGCGGGGTGATGGGTGTTAGGTGATGGATGTTCTTGCTCCGACAGGCTCCGCAAGCGTCCCGTTGGGCCGAGCGGGCCGACATACTGTATGGCCATCATCGTCAGGTCGTCGCTCTGCTGGGCATCGCCGACAAACCTGCTGACGGCCTCACTCATCAAGCCTATCAGCCGGCGCGGCTCCTGCTGCCCGTCAGTGAGGGCCTGGTGGGCCGCTTCGAGCACGCGCTCCATCCGGAACTGTTCATTGCTGGCGTCCATGGCTTCGGTGAGTCCGTCGGTGTAAAGGAAGATGGTGGTGCCTGGGGAAATGTGGGCTTCCTGCAAGGAGAACTGCCAGCTGGGCCTGAAGCCTACGGGAATATTGTTGTCGCAAGGCAGAAGCCCCACCCCCACCCGGGGTGTGGCTTCTGGGTGTATGAGCAACGGGACGTCGTGGCCGGCGTTACAGTAGTGGAGGTGGCCGGTGCGTAGGTCGAGCACTCCGACAAAGAGCGTGACAAACATAAGGGCCCTGTTCATGTCGGCTATCGTCTTGTTCATCGTTATCACGATACGGTCTGGCATACTCTCGTGGGCCGAGACGGTTCGGAAGATGGACCTCGTGACCGCCATGAAGAGGGAGGCGGGCAAGCCCTTTCCTGACACGTCGCCGATACAGAAGAAGAGCTTCTCGTCGCGGAAATAGAAGTCGAACAGGTCGCCGCCGACCTCCTTGGCGGGCTTCAGGGAGGCAAAGACCTGCACGTCGTCACGGTCGGTTTTGGTGGGGAACTTATCGGGCAGCATACCCATCTGTATGGCGCTCGCAATTTGGAGGTCGTGCTCTATGGCCACCTTCCGGGCTGTGGCGTCCTTCAGCTCATCGATGTACTCCACCAGCGACTGCTGCATGACGGCAAACGAGCGGCTCAACTGGGCCACTTCGTCGTTATGACGGAACGTGGGCAGCGGAGCGTCGAAACGGCCTTTTGCCACCTCACGGGCCGACTCAGACAGGAATTGCAGCGGCCTGGTGGCGCGGCGAATGCTGCGGCTGGTGAAGAAAAATATGAATATGCAACCGACACATAGGCAGAGCAGGATGCCAAGGCTGGTTAAGCCCCCCCACGTGAAGACGAGGTTGCGGTGCTGTATGACGGTCACCGTCCAGTCTGTATAGGGCACGGCCTTGGAATTGACATAGTAGGGGGTGCCCTCCAGGTCTTTCATCCCAAGGTTGCCAAAGACCTCATTCTGCCGGGATTTGAGAATGTCGAGGTCGAGGGAGTCTGAACCGAAAACCCTGTCGCCCTTGTCGTCGACTATCTGGACAGAGAAATAGATGTTGCCGTAACGGTCGTGCAGCCTTTCGTCGCTGTTGAGAAATTCTCTCTTCACCATATTCTCCACCTCGTCGATGACGCTGCTGAGCCAAAGAAAGTCCAGGTCTAAACCAAAGACGCCCACCTTGCGGCCCTGACGGTCAAAAAGGGGCAGTACATAGCTGCAGTACATGGCACTGTCAACGCTGTCGTCGAAGTAGGGACTCGTCAGATAACCGACGCCATCCCTGTCCCTGCTCAGTCCCTTCTTATACCAGACACCGTTGAAGTAGTCGTGACTCGCTGACCCTATCTGCCGGCGAATGGGAATGGGAACGCGTGCGCCCTCGTCCGCCTCCCCTGTATGGAGGGCGGGGTCGTCCGCACTCCCGGTGCTGTCGGCATAGTAAAGATAAGCCTCAAACCAACGGCCCTGATCCTCGAAATAATTGGGTTCGAAGGCGGCAAAACAATCCATGAAGTGATTCACGACGATTTGGCGCTCCAGGGCGTCAAATACTTGTTCCGGGCTTTCCATGTTACGCTCGATATCGTCGCGGCTGTTGACCGCCCCTAAATGTATTGCCCAAAGCATAGACTCTATCCTTCCCTCTACATCGTCGACGACATACTGTCCGCGCATATCGCTGTTCTTGAGCGAGACCCTGAACACGTAGACGAATATGGCTGCAAGGATCAACACGTTGAAAAACGATATGACCGCGATGATGCGCCAGGTGATGCGGTGAGACAGCTTGCTCTTTTTCATGTATCTTGGGGGCGAGAGGTGAGGGTTTAGTGGATAGACTTGCGTCAATCGATGGTTTACTTTAAAGCTTCTATATAACTAATAGTTATTACGCCGTTTTGCAGTAGGAGGCGACGTGTCTCACGTCGCAATCCAACAGACTGTTGCGACGTGAGACACGTCGCCTCCTACTTGGGCACTGCAAAGATATGGAAAATTCCTTAAATAGACCATGTACCGAAGGCACAATGAGGAAATTTTTGCTAATTTTGTAACAATTTTGCTGATTTTGAGAGGTAGAACCACCAGACCCACCCCCAGACCCTCCCCCCAGCCCCTCCCTGTGAGGGAGGGGAGTAGTTACCATTGCCGTCAAATTCTCCTACGGCGGAACTATATACTCCCCTCCCTTCAGGGAGGGGTCGGGGGGCCATAAAGAAGGCCGTCCAAACCCGGGGTTTGGACGGCTCGAAGTCTGAGTCCCCCCTTACGTGAGGGCTCCGATGGCATTTGGGGGTGCTTACTTGGCGTAGAGGGCCACGATGGTCTCGTACTTCTCCTGCTTGCCGCTGGTCAGCTTGGGCTCGCCGACCTTCTTGCCATACTCGTAGGCCTGCTCGAGGGTGAGCTTTCCGTCCTCGAAGTCCTTGCCGATTCCTGCGTCGAAGCTGGCGTAGCGCTCCTTCTTCATCTTGGGCAGCTCGCTGTTCTCGAGTATGTCGGCAGCGTTGAGCAGTGCGCGTGCCATGGCGTCCATGCCGCTGATGTGGGCGATGAAGAGGTCCTCGAGGTCGGTGGAGTTACGGCGTATCTTGGCGTCGAAGTTGGTGCCGCCGTTGCCGAGTCCGCCGTTGCGGATGATTTCGAGCATGGCCTGTGTGAGCTCATAGTTGTCGATGGGGAACTGGTCGGTGTCCCATCCGTTCTGCACGTCGCCACGGTTGGCATCGATGCTGCCGAGCATACCGGCGTCGACGGCGCAGGCCAGCTCGTGCTCGAAGGTGTGGCCGGCCAGCGTGGCGTGGTTCACCTCGATGTTCACCTTGAAGTCCTTGTCAAGGTTGTGTGCGCGGAGGAATCCGATGACCGTCTCGGTGTCTACGTCGTACTGGTGCTTGGAGGGCTCCATGGGCTTGGGCTCGATGAGGAACGTGCCCTTGAATCCCTTTGAGCGGGCGTAGTCGCGGGCCATGGTGAGCATGGTGGCCATGTGCTCCTTCTCGCGCTTCTGGTCGGTGTTGAGCAGCGACATGTAGCCCTCGCGTCCGCCCCAGAACACGTAGTTCTGACCGCCAAGCTTGATGGTGGCGTCGATGGCGTTCTTAATCTGGACGATAGCACGGGCGACGACGTCGAAGTCGGGATTGGTGGAGGCACCGTTCATGTAGCGCTTGTTGCCGAAGACGTTGGCCGTGCCCCAGAGGTTCTTGATGTTGGGATACTGCTTCATCTTCTCGAGGGCGTAGTCGGTGATGGCCTTCATGCGAGCCTCGTACTCCTCGACGGTAGCACCCTCCTCGACGAGGTCTACATCGTGGAAGCAGAAGTACTCAATGCCCAGCTTGTCCATGATTTCGAAGCCGGCGTCCATCTTGTCCTTGGCGCGCTGCACGGCATCCTCGGCCTTGTCCCACTCATAGCAGCGGGTCTGTCCGCCGAAGGGGTCGCCGCTGGCCTGTCCCAGGGTGTGCCACCATGCCATGGCAAACTTCAGCCAGTCCTTCATCTTCTTGCCACAGACCACGCGCTCGGGCTCGTAGTAGTGGAAAGCCATCACGTTCTTACTCTCTTTCCCCTCGAAGGGAATCTTGCCTGTAAAGGCGAAATACTCTTTTGCCATAATAGTTTTAGAAATTAAAAAAAGGAAATGTATTTTTAGGTGAACATTTTAGGAGTTAGGAGTTAGGAGTGAGGAGTGAGGAGTGAGGAGTGAGGAGTGAGGAGTGAGGAACTCATAACTCATAACTCATAACTCATAACTCCTAACTCATAACTCCTAACTTATTAACTCCTAACTCATAACTCCTAACTCATAACTCTACATCTTGCCCAGTATCTCTTTCCAGCGGTTGTAGGCTGTCATGTACTCCTCGCGTCGGGGTGTGTCGGGCTCCACGTGGGCGAAGAGGTCGAGCGATGCGAATGCTTCGTTGCTGTCACGGTAGATGCCTACGCCCATGCCAGCGCCCTTGGCGGCTCCGTCGGCTCCGTCGGTCTTGTAGACGTCGATGGCCGCCCCGCTGATGGTGGAGAGGGTGTCGCGGAAGAGGGCCGACTTGAACATATTCGCACGTCCGGCGTGTATGGTCTGGATGTTCATGCCCATCTGCTGCATAATCTCGATGCCGTAGCAGAAGGAGAAGGCGATGCCCTCCTGGGCAGCACGGATGAGGTGTGAGGCGGTGTGGCGGTTGAAGTTCAGCCCGTGGATGGAGCACCCCACCTCCTTGTTCTGCAGCACGCGCTCGGCTCCGTTGCCGAAGGGCATGACGCTGACACCGTCGCAGCCGATGGGCACCTGTGCAGCCATGCGGTCCATGTCGGGATAGTCCACGTTTGGCACGACGTTATGGTGCATCCACGAGTTGAGTATTCCCGTACCGTTGATGCAGAGGAGCACGCCCAGTCGTGTCTGCTCGGCGGTATGGTTCAGGTGAGCGAAGGTGTTCACGCGGCTCTTGGGGTCGTAGTTGGTCTCGCCAAGCACGCCGTAGACCACGCCGCTGGTACCGCCCGTGGCGGCCACCTCGCCGGGGTTCATCACGTTCAGCGACAGCGCGTTGTTAGGCTGGTCGCCACCACGATAGGTGATGGGCGTACCGGCCTTCAGTCCGAGCTCGGCGGCCGCTGCTGCGCTCACCTCGCCCTGCACGCCGAAGGTGGGGACGATGTCGCAGATGAACGACGCGTCGAGGCCATAGTAGTCCATGAGGAACTGGGCCACGCGCCCCTCCTTGAAGTCCCAGAACATTCCCTCGGACAGTCCGCTCACCGTCGTGCTGGCCACACCGCTGAGGCGCAAAGCCAGATAGTCGCCCGGCAGCATCACCTTATATATCTTGCTGTACAGTTCGGGCTCGTTCTCCTTCACCCATGCCAGCTTGGAGGCAGTGAAGTTGCCGGGAGAATTGAGCAGGTGGCTGAGGCACTGCTCGCTGCCCAGCTCGCGGAAGGCCCGCTCGCCATAGGGCACGGCCCGCGAGTCACACCAGATGATGGCGGGGCGCAGGGGCTTGAGGTCCTTGTCCACACAGACCAGGCCGTGCATCTGGTAGCTGATGCCGATGGCGACGATGTCCTCGCCCGTGGCACCGCTCTCGGCCATGATCTGCTGCAGGGCCTGCTTGGCATATTGCCACCACGAGTCGGGCTCCTGCTCGGCCCATCCGGCCTTAACAGCCTTGATGGGAGCCTCGCGCTCGGGGAAGAAGGCTGAGGCCACACACTTGCCGCTATCGGCACTTACCAACGATGCCTTGACAGACGAGCTGCCGACATCGAACCCTAAAAGAAGTCTTTTTGACATGTTATTCCGTTTTATTTATTACACATTCTTTATATATAACGAACGACGAAGGAGTTTCCCTAAAAAATGTTTGAGTTCACTTAAAAAAAAATCCAAGGTATACGCAATGAACGGCGCAGCCGCTCCCCTTCCCTCCTTTAAGGGGACTACTCTTTATACAATTCTTAATATATAGCTGGTTCTATTTATCCGCTATATGGTGCGCAGCCGCTCCCCTCCCTGTAGGGGAGGGGAGCGGCTGCGCATAATATTCGTAATTTTTAGAACATACCATATATGTATAAGATGTGTATAAAGAGTGGTCCAAGGGGAGGGGAACGGCTGCGCACAGTTTTCTGCGTTGTATGCTCTTATTCATACTTTTTAAAGTGGACTCAGGAATCAAGAAAAAGGCATCTAAAGCTAAAATATATTTGCACGTAAGGGAAAAAGATTGTATCTTTGCACTGTGTAAGAAATGCAAAGACCCTAAATCAGATGAAAAAGAAAATCTTGATTCTGGACGACAAGGAGATGATAGCCAAGGTGGTGTCCATGTATCTGGCGGGTGATTACTCCGTGCAGTGGCTCTCCGACGGCCTTGAGGGCTTGAAGTGGCTGAAGGCCGGCAATGTTCCCGACCTGATCATCACCGACATACGTATGCCTGGTATGCGCGGCGACGACTTCCTGGAGTGGGTGAAGCAAAACGAGTCGCTGCGCCGCATACCCGTCATCATGCTTTCCAGCGAAGACTCTACCAGCGAGCGCATCAGGATGTTGAAAATAGGCGCCGAGGACTATATCGTGAAGCCCTTCAACCCCCTGGAGCTGCAGACAAGGATTAAAAAGATTCTGGGTCTGAAGACTTCCGACCAGCACATCACCCCCATGCTCGTGAGCGACAGGGAGGTGATGGTCATCGGCGACTCCGACCTCGGCGACGGCCAGCCGCCTCACTTCAAATAGTCGGTGCGGTCGGGACCCAGATAGAATCCGGTCTCGGGGGGCTGGTTGTAGCCCACGTTCTCGGTAGCTACCGACAGGCGGTAGGGCACATCCTGCATGAGGCAGTCTATGCGATACTGGGTGGGGATAGTGGTGGTATTGATTCTCAGTTCCGTGCTTTCATTGTTACGTATGACGACCTCCTCTCGCCAGTCGCCCAGCATGTCGGCCTGTAGAGAGGGGTTTGACTTGGTGCCGTTGTTGAACCGTCCCTCGAACTGCTGCACGTCTACCACCTGACGGTTCTCCCAGTCATATTTCGATACGCGCTCGTGGTCGAGCAGCTCGCGCAGCAGGTCGCCATCCCACCAGATGGCAAAGTTCACGCTCAGCCAGCGCCCGTTCATCAGCAGTTGGTTCTGATGTTGCGGGTCGTCGGCATCCTTTGCTTTTCCCACCACTTCGCCTTTGATGTTTCTTATGCCGTGGCTGTCCGAGCTCCACATCTCTACGCCCGGGTTGGTGGGGTCTATGTCGGCGGCCAATGCGCGGCCCACGTCGCTGCGGCTCTTTATCTGGAAGAGCACTTCGCCGGTGCGTGCATTGCGGAAGTCGCTGCCGTCGCGCCGGTTCTCGTGGCAGTCCCACACCTGCAGCTCGTCGCTCTGCGGGTCGAAGGCCGTGAGGTGCAGGGCGTCGCCATGGCCCATGCGGGTGTTGTAGAGTCCGCGTCCGTCGTTGTCCACAGCCATCGAGCCGTAGGTCAGCTCGTCGCATCCGTCGCCGTCCACGTCGGCCATGCGCAGGTTGTGGTTGCCCTGTCCGGCATAGTCGCGCCACTCGGGGTCGATGGTGTCAAAGGTCCACCGGTTTTTCAGTTCATGTCCGTCCCAGTCCCAGGCAGCGATGACGGTGCGTGTGTAGTATCCTCGGCAGAAGAGCACGCTGGCGTGGCGTCCGTCGAGATAGCCCACCGCGGCGAGGTATCGCTCCGAGCGATTGGCGTTCGTGTCGCCCCAGAGGCGCAACTCGCCCCGTTCGGGGATATAGGGCTTGGTGTCGAGGGCGCGTCCTGTCAGCCCGTCGAATACGGTGATGTACTCCGGCCCTGTCAATATGCGTCCTTCACTGCGCCGACCAGCAAAGGCCATACGCTGCCGCCTACCGCGGCGTCCGCGCTCTCCGTTGCGGTTCCACTGCTGCGGCTCCGCCTCTTGCGGGTTGTTCTTGAGTCTTTCCTGGGCTTCCTTCACGCCATGACGGTAGTCGGCGGTGCTGTCGCCCAGTATCTTCCCTACCCCATCGCGTGTGCCGTCGGCGGTCTTCACCATCAGCTCGGCCCGGCCGTCGCCGTCGAGGTCGTAGACAATGAATGGCACGTAGTGGGCACCGCTACGTATGTTGCGCCCAAGGTCGATACGCCAGAGCAATTTACTGTTCAGGGATTTTCCATTTACGATGGGGTTGTGGGTTGCGTTGCCGGTGTTCAGCTTGTAGCAGTCTATGAGCGTAGGGCCTGTGAAGCCGTCGTGCGCATTGTCGTGAGCGTTTGACGGGTCCCATTTCAGTATCAGCTCATACTGTCCGTCGCCGTCTACATCGGCCACGCTGGCATCGCTAGCCGAATAGGAATAGCGCCTCCCATCGGGTGTCGTGCCGTCGGCGGGCTTCTCCAGCGGCAGCGAGAGGTAACCCTTCGGAGCGTCGTGAGCCAAGATGAAGCGGCCGTCGAGGTTTCCGCCCCTCACTTCGTAGACGGCCTCCCCGTCCTGTAGCGGCTGCTCGTCGACGAAGAACGAGCCTCCCTGCGTCAGCGGCTCGGCGTTGAGCTTGACGCCGTTGCGATAGACGTCGAAGGGCTCGCCCTTCTGGTCGCTCTTGAGGATGCGCCAGCTGATGAACACCTTGCCGTCGTCTTGGCGGACGGCCACCACGCCACGGTCGAGCCGCTCGGTAGCAAGACGGGAGAAGTCATAACGCGGCTGGCCCGTCATCACGGCGAAACAGAAAAGGGAAAAGAGGGTTACGAGAGGGGTCTTCATAAGCTTATAGTCAGTCATTAGGTTTCTGCAAGTTTGCCTTATTACGTGTGCAAAATTAACGACTTTCCGCGTAACATCCAAACAAACAGCTAAAATAAGACAAAATATTTGGCCATTTGTCAAATAATTTGTACTTTTGTCGTCACTAATTACTAACCAACACCAATCATCACTCCATGAAACAAAGAATTATCATGGCCGTGGCACTGCTGCTCGTAAGCACCCTGGCCTTTGGAAAGAAGAAAGTAGAGAAACAAGAGCTGTGGCCCAACGGCGAGCCTATGTCCGAGTGGTTCCGCGACACGACGAAGGTTAAGGTGGAAGACCTTGGCCGTCGGTACGTGCTGACGAGCTACGGCGTGCGCCAAGGCACGACCGACATCCAGACGCGCGAGATACAGGCCGTCATAGACCGTGCAGCCAGCGAGGGCGGCGGCGTCATCGTCGTGCCCAAGGGGACTTTCTACTCCGGCAGCCTCTTCTTCCGCCAGGGCACGCACCTGCACCTCGAGGAGGGCGCCGTGCTCAAGGGCTCAGACCGCATACGCGACTTCGAGATACGCGAGACGCGCATAGAGGGACAGACCTGCAAGTACTTCGTAGCGCTGGTCAATGCCGACGGACTGGACGGGTTCACCATCACCGGACGCGGCACCATCGACGGCAACGGAGAGTCCTACTGGGAGCAGTTCTGGATTCGCCGCAAGTGGAACCCCCAGTGTACGAACAAGGACGAGATGCGCCCGCGCCTGACCTACATCTCCAAC
>CAMPCG010000051.1 GCA_946644025.1 uncultured Prevotellaceae bacterium
TTCTGTCTATGTAAGCGTTTCAAAGAACTCTCTCCTGAGTGCCTTGCGAGCCGCCGTAAACGTGCGTTTCTCGTTTAGCGGGTGCAAAGGTACGGCTTTTTTCCGAACCGCCAAAATTTTTCCGCACTTTTTTTTCAAAATCGGCGAAAAAAGTCCGAAACTTGACCGAAATCAACCCCGAAAGGCAATTTCCGCCCGAATTTTTTGGCCATTTTCATTATTATGCCTACCTTTGCAGCGTTGAAGCCGGGGCCGCCGCGGGGGCCTTCCTGAGGACGACCGTCTATACATCTTTTTTATATACAAGCACAAAACTACACACAGTTATGAAACGACTGACCATCCTTACGTTTTCCCTCCTCTTTTTGCTTTGCGGCCTGCAGGCGCAGGGCGTTGTGGAGATTGTTTTCAACGACACGAAGGCCACCTACAACATTCCCGACAGCGTGACGGGGGTGAAGGTTGGCACGAACGGTGCGCGTGTGACGGTGGTATGCACCAACACCGCCAAGGAGTACACCTACCGTGTGTCGGGCACGTCGTCGAACGGTTCGCTGACCATCACTGCCGACTACAAGCTGACGCTCCAGCTGGCTGGCCTCACGCTGACCAACACCCGCGGCGGTGCCGCCATCAACGTGGACTGCGGCAAGCGCATCGACGTGGTGCTGGAGGATGGCACGGTGAACACGCTGTGCGACACGGGCAAGGGCAGCCAAAAGGGTGCCTTCTACATCAAGGGCCACGCCGAGTTCAAGGGCGGCGGCACGCTGAACGTGACGGGCCTGCTGAGCCATGCCATCTGCGTGAAGGAGTACTGCGAGCTGAAGTCGAGCCTGGGCACTATCAACATTCTCGGCGCCGTGAGCGACGGCATCCACTGCGGCGAAGGCAAGCTGAACGACGCCGACAACTACTTCCTGATGAAGGGCGGCACGCTGAACATCAGTAACACGGGCGGCGACGGCGTGGACGCTAACGAGTATGGCGTTGTGACCGTGGAGGGCGGCGAGGTGAACATCAGCGTTGGCGACGACAACATCGGCCTGAAAGCCGACAGCACGGTGAGCATCAACGGCGGAGTGGTGAACATAGACGTTGCGGGACAGGACAGCAAGGCCATCCGCGCCAACCACACGGTGAACATTGGCGGGGGCAAGACGACACTCGTCGTCACGGGCAACGGCTCGAAGGGCATCAAGGCCAACCGCTACACGACAGGCTCGACGGTGCTCGACGGCGGCTATATATATATAAGTGGTGGCGAGACGGACATCACCGTCGCGGGCGGCAACTACGTCACCACGAGCAGCGACGGCGTGGCCGACACGACGAAGTGCATGGGCATGAGCATCGACGCCGACATGGTGCAGACCGGCGGCACGGTCGTCATCAGGACCACGGGCAGCGAGGCCTACGGCTATAACGTCAAGGGCACGGAGACACGCACCGACGGCACGCTGACCGTCATCGCCGACGGCGACGAGACAACAGCGGGCGACGTGAACGCAGACGGGTCGGTGGACGTGGCCGACATATCGGCCATCATCAGCCACATGGCAGGAACGGCAAACTACGAAGCAGCCGACGTGAACACGGACGGGTCGGTGGACGTGGCCGACATATCGCGCGTGATAACAATCATGGCCAACAACTGAGACTCCCTTCAGACAACGGCTTTTATTTTACAACGGATTGAAGGGTTTTTATTTTACAACGGATTGAACGGATTTAACGGATTGAAGGGACTATGAGCAACAATAACATCGACGATTTCCAGCTGATACTGGAGAACGGCATCAGCTTCGGCCGCGGCGGCGAGCGCAAGGACCCCAACGAGGGCAAGGTGAAGACAAAGGCCAAGAAGAAAAAGTACATCACCGGTGCCCACGGCAGCGGCTCTGCACGGCAGAAAGCCAAATACCGGGAGCAAAGGGCAAAGAGGAACAAATAACCTGAGCTATATATCTCCAGTAAAGCGTATCTTACGAAAGGTCAAGAATCCGATTACCAAAATGCATACCACGACAAATGGCAGGCTATAGAGAAGAGACTGGCCAAAAGTCATCTTGCTGACATACAAGAAATACTGCATCGGCAGGACTATGCTCAGGAAACCTGCAAACACACAGAACATAAAAGGTATTGGCTCTTTTTCCAACCTTACGCTTCTGTTGCAGTGGTTGCAAACCGTCGTATAGTTGGTGCCTCTATAAAGGTATTTAAGACATCTCTTTAGAGATATAATCTTATGGCAATACGGACATTCTCTTGTTTTCATAGGAGGGAGTAGCTGGATTATTCCATTGCAAAATTACAACTATTTCCTTTATCCACAAAACTTTTTCAGAAAAAAGTGACAAAATACGGCCTTATGGCTGCATTTCAGCAGAAGGCAATAGTTCAGATTGTCATTAAGAACTATCCAAACTAAGGCAATAAGATAAGGAAACGGGGAGAAAGAACTATGCAGCATGTAAAATTCTCGAGAGAATTTCTGAGGAAAAGCCGTTCTTCGTCAGACGAAAAGCCGTTCTTTCCCAAAAATTCTCTCGAGAATTTTACAGAGAGCTCCGTTCTATCTCATAGTAAGAGCCGTTCAAACCCACCGCTTGAACGGCTCTTACTATAAGGATGGTCTACTAAAGCGCCTCGAGTATACGCTTGAGGACCACGGAGCAGGAGATTTCGCGGTTGGCGGCCTCGGGAATGACGAGGCTGTCGGGGCTCTCGATGACGTCGTCGGTGACGATGAGGTTGCGGCGCACGGGCAGACAGTGCATGAACTTGGCTTTGTTGGTCCAGGCCATGTGCTCGGTGTCTACGGTCCAGGAGCGGTCGTCGCAGGTAATCTTGCCATAGTCGGCGGGACAGGTGACGCCGGGGTTGCTCCAGTTCTTGGCGTAGATGAAGTCGGCGCCCTCGAAGGCGCGGCGCTGGTCGTACTCCACACGGGCGCCGCCGGCGAACTGCGGGTCGAGCTCGTAGCCCTCGGGGTGGGTGATGACGAGGTCTATGTCCTTGTCGGCCAGCATCCACTGGGCGAAGCTGTTGGGCACGGCCTGGGGCAGTGCGCGGCAGTGGGGGGCCCAGGTGAGGACGACCTTGGGTTTTCTTGAGGTGAGGGGTGAGGGGTGAGAGGTGGGAGGAATGTCCTGCGGCGAAGGTGCCCTTTCACCTCTCACTTCCCACTTTCCTCCCCCAAGATTTTCCTTGATGGTGATGAGGTCGGCGAAAGCCTGGAGAGGATGGACGGTGGCAGTCTCCATGGCGAAGACTGGCCGTCCGGAGTAGCGTATGAACTGGTGGAGCACGGTCTCGGCGTAGTCGTAGTCGCGGTCGGTGAGCCCGGCGAAGGAGCGCACGCCGATGATGTCGCAGTAGCAGCCCATGACGGGGATGGCCTCGAGCAGGTGCTCGCTCTTGTCGCCGTCCATGATGACGCCCCGCTCGGTCTCGAGCTTCCAGGCACCGGCATTGACGTCGAGCACGATGACGTTCATGCCCAGGTTCATGGCGGCCTTCTGGGTGGAGAGGCGGGTGCGCAGCGAGTTGTTGAAGAAGATCATCATCAGCGTCTTGTTGCGTCCAAGGTGCTGATACTTGTAGCGGTCTTGCTTAATTTCCATGGCCTCGGCCAGGGCCTTGTCAAGGGGGCCGATGTCTTGTACGTTGATGAAAGATTTCATGGGTGGTGGGGTTTGGGTGATGAGTGTTGGGGGGTTACTGACGGGCCATCTCGGTGATGATGGCCGAAATGTCGGCCACGTCGACGGTGCCGTCGCCGTTGACATCGGCACTGCCCGACGCTGACGCGCCGGGAATAGTGGCATCGGGGGTGGTAGTGCCGGCCATGACGGAGATGACTGTAGAGATGTCGGCCACGTCGACGGCTCCGTCGCCGTTGACGTCGGCCTTAGGGCCCTGCTGTGGCTGTTCCTCCTGCAGGTAGAACTTGAGGCAGGGCTGGCTGTCGCCTGCCAGGGTGATGGTGAGGGGGGCTCCGCTCACCGGCTCGCTGAGGGGGATGGTGAGCATCTGCTTCTCCTTGCCGGCTCCGACGATGACATACTCGCCGGCGTTGAACCGCTGCCCGTTGAGCTCGGTCACCCGCACGTCGCTGCCGTAGTTGCTGTAGCCGTAGATGCGCAGGCTCCTGACGGTCATGTCCGAGGGCACGCTGATGGTGTACTTCTGGGCGCGGAGCTTCATGGTCTGGTCCTGTCCCGGGGCGAGGGCTCCCGACATGTTGAGCAGTGCCAGTCCGTCGGCGAAGAGCTGCTGCCTGGTGGTGTTGTTGCTACCCTTGTAGGTGAGTGCCGACAGCTCGTGCTCCCAGGGCTGGCGTCGCAGACAGCGCACGGTGGGCTCTTCTACGCCCTGCACCTCGCCGCCCTCCAGGGCAGCGGCGTTCCACTCGCGGCGCATCTTGTTGCCCTGGTCCTGATAGATTTCCACGTAGCTCATGCCTGCAAACTTCGAGGTGGCGCTGCCATGCCACAGCGTGCCGCCGTCGGAGGGGTCGCTGGAGTCAAGTCCCCACATCTCCTCGTTGCTGTCGCTGATGCCGTCGCCGTCGGTGTCGGTGTAGCCAGTGCTGCGGGTGGTGAGTATGGGCCATGCCCCGTTCTCCACCTGGTCTTCGGTGAGCTGTCCGTTGTAGATGTTGTCGGTCTGCTTGTCTATCTGTCCGTAGCGTGCGCCGTTGGTGCCCGAATTGACGTCTCCCCATCGCTCCAGCACCTGCGATACGATCATCTCGTCGATGCAGTCGCGGTAGAGCGAGGCGCCGGCATAGTCGAGCACGCGGTCGTAGGTCTGCTCGGCGGTGTGGGTGGTGACGTGTACGAACTCACGGGGCTGGCGCAGGTGGACGGTGTCGCGCGTCACGCTGGTCCATGTGCCGTCCTGTCCCGAGGCGTCCACCTGGTTCTGTATGCCCACGGTCCAGTTGTCCCGGTTCATGTCGTCGTGCTCGGGATTGTAGTTCCCGTCCACATAGAAGTGTCCCCACTTGTGCAGGTCGTGGGCAAAGGCGGGATAGGTCTTGATGTAGCTGTTGGTGCGTATGCTGGGGGCGCAGATACGCTTCTGGATGTTTGCCGAGCGCTGGTCGGTGGAGGGTCCCGGCTTGTAGTAGTTGCCCACGAAGTTCACGTCGATGGCCTCGGCACCGTAGCATCCGTTGCCCCCCCAGTTGTAGAACACGTTGTTGCGCAGGTCGCAGTAGTCCTCGGTGTCGGGGTTGGTGTCTCCTCCCAGTCGTGGCACTCGGCTGGTACACTGCGCAATGAGGTTGTGGTGGAAGGACACGTTGGTGCCGCCCCAGTTGCCTCCGTATCCGTGTGCTCCCTTGGTGTGTCCGGCATCGTTGAGTGCCTGGCTGACGATGCACCACTGTATGGTGCCGTTGGTGGCAGCCGAGATGGAGAGGCACTCGTCGATGCTCCATGAGACGGAGCAGTGGTCGATGATGAAGTTGTCGGCCCCGTTGATGCCGAATCCGTCGCCCTCGTGATGGGCCACCTGTCGCTGTCCGAGCCTGAAGCGCAGGTAGCGAATGATGGCGTTCTCGCAGGAGATGGTGACGGGATAGTCGGCCAGGCAGATGCCGTCGCCGGGAGCCGTCTGTCCGAGGATGGTGATGTCTCCGCAGTTCAGGTCGAGGGCCGATGTGAGATAGATGGTTCCGCAGACCTGGAAGGTGATGATTTTCTTTCCCGGCTGCTTCACTGCCCATCGGAGCGTGCCCTGCTTGAGGTCGTTCTCGGGGCAGTCGTCGAGGGTCGTGACGACATAGGTCTTACCGCCTCGTCCGCCGGTGGCATAGCGTCCATAGCCCTCCGCCGTGGGGAAGGCCAGCATCTTCGACTCCTGGGCACCGGCCAGCGTGGCGGAGCCGAGGAGCAGGGTCATGGTCAGCAGTAGTTTCATCATAGTTCTGTCTGTCGGTTTTTGTTTCTGTTTACTTGCTTACTTCGTTTTCCTCCCTCATGTCTATGAACTCGCGGTTGCTGTCGTAGAACTCGTACTGCAGGAAGGCCATCTTCTGGCTTGGTATGACGCGTACGCCCAGCCCGTACTTCATCTGCCATCGCAGCCTCAGCGAGAACACGCCCTGGTTGATGTAGGCGGCCACGTATGGATGCACATGGAGGGTGAATCGCTTGATACCTATCTGGTTCACCAGCCGGTCAATCTTGGCCTCGAGCTGGTCGGTGAAGAGTATGCTCGACTTAATCTTTCCCGTTCCGTGGCAGGTGGGGCAGCTCTCTTCTACGGCCACGTCCATGGCGGGACGCACGCGCTGCCTTGTTATCTGCATCAGTCCGAACTTCGACAGGGGGAGGATGTTGTGGCGTGCACGGTCTTTCTTCATGTTCTCGCACATGCGTTCGTAGAGCATCTGGCGGTCTTCTGCCAGGTTCATGTCGATGAAGTCTACTACGATGATTCCTCCCATGTCACGCAGCCTCAGCTGGCGTGCCAGCTCGTCGGCCGCGCCGAGGTTCGTCTCCAGTGCGTTGGCCTCCTGTCCGTTTTCCTTCTTGATGCGCGTTCCGCTGTTCACGTCGACCACGTGCATGGCCTCTGTGTGCTCGATGATGAGATAAGCTCCGCGCTTGTAGTTCACCGTCCGTCCGAATCCTGACTTGAGTTGCTTCGTGACGTTGTAGTTGTCGAAGATAGGCACCTTTCCGGTGTACATCTTCACGATGTCGGCCTTCTCGGGAGCGATGATGGTGACGTAGTCACGTATCTGCTGGCAGATTTCCTCATTGTTCACGTAGATGCCGTCGTAGGTGGGGTTGAAGAGGTCTCGCAGCAGTGCCACGGCGCGTGCCTGTTCCTCGAAGACCATGGTGGGTGGCTGCGTGCAGTGCTGTGCCCTTGTGATGGTATCTTCCCATCGTTTGAGCAGCACCTTCAGTTCCTGGTCGAGCTCTGCGGCCTTCTTTCCCTCAGCCACAGTACGCACGATGATGCCGAAGTTCTTTGGCTTCATGCTCTGCATGAGCTGCTTGAGGCGTGTGCGTTCCTCTCCCCGCTTTATCTTGGTGCTCACCGAGACCTTGTCTCCGAAAGGTATGAGCACGATGTTGCGCCCTGCGAAGCTGAGGTCGCACGTCAGTCTCGGTCCCTTGGTGTTGATGGGTTCCTTTACCACCTGGACAAGTATTTCCTGTCCCACCTTGAGGTAGTTCTGTATGCTTCCGTCCTTTGGCAGGTCGGGCAGCTGCGTTGCTTTCTGTATGGGGAAGAGTTTTTTCCTGTCGCTGGTCACCTGCTTTAGGTATTTCTCAAACGAGCTGTACTGCAGTCCCAGGTCAAGATAGTGGAGGAAGGCGTCCTTCTCGGAGCCTACGTCAACGAAGCAAGCGTTGAGTCCTGGCATGAGTTTCTTGACCCTTCCCAGGTAGATGTTTCCCACGGCAAAGGTTGCCTCTCTCGGCTCGTTCTGGTATTCCACCAGCGACTTGTCCTCGAGCAGAGCGATGGAGATGTCCTTGGGCTGCACATCGATAATTACTTCGCTTGTCATTGCTTTGCTTTGGATATTATTAAATTATTCAAGTTTCTCAAGCTTTGCTTGCAGGGAGTGAAGGGGGAGTGAAAAGGAAGTGAAGGGGGAGTGAAAGGGACGTTAGTTCTATCGCTGCCATCAAGGCAGAAAGTAATGTCCCTTTCACTTCCCCTTCACTTCCCTTTCACTCCCCTTTCACTCCAAACATGCGAAACTTGAATTAAATTAAAAAAAGGAATTAGCCCCTCTGCTTACTGCTTGGGGCCCACTCCTTTCAATTTTTCTTGCGCCTGAGCGAAGAGCCATCGCGGCTTACTTGCTCTTATGGCGATTCTTGCGCAATC
This sequence comes from uncultured Prevotellaceae bacterium, assembly GCA_946644025.1. Next base: position 7,870 of record CAMPCG010000051.1, read on the forward strand.
TCTTCTTGCGCTTGTGAGTGGCCATTTTGTGGCCCTTCTTCTTCTTTCCGTTTGGCATAGTTGTTAAAGATTTTGAGTTTATATATTAATAATGTATTAAGCTTTGTCCATTCTCTCTATGAAGCTCTTGCAGGGTTTGAATGCGGGCAGGTCGTGAGCGTCGATGACGAGGGTTGTGTTTTTCGAGATGTTGCGTGCAGTTTTCTTTGCCCTGTGCTTTACGATGTAGCTTCCAAAACCTCTAAGGTAGACGTTCTCCTTATTGTCGGCAAGGCTCTTGCGTATTTCTTCCATGAACGACTCTACCACGATGCCCACTTCCTTAGGCTGTATGCCTGTTTGCTGGGCTATAGACTTGACAATATCTGCTTTTGTCATGATGTTATTATTTCTGTTAAAATTCCGTATTGTTAATTTTGGGGTGCAAAGATACTCATTTCCAACGGGATATAAAAATATTTTTGCCTCTTTTTTCTGAAAAGCCTTTATTTTTGTTACTTTTTAACCCAAAAGCGGCGTCGCGGCAAGCTTCGTGCAGGCGCTATCTCGTGTTTGTGTATGGGTACGAAAGTAGGGAATCTTGCTTGTCTCGTCGCGTTTTGCAAAAGGCGAAATGAGACAAGCGAGATTCCCTATCGGCGGAGGGAGGAGCCCTCCCTACGCGCGGATGATGCTGAGGGAGCGGAGGGGATAAAGCCCCCTACACGGGTACTATACCACCCCCTGCGCGAGCATGGCTTTGGCCACCTTCATGAAGCCAGCGACGTTGGCACCCTTGACGTAGTTGATGTAGCCGTCGGGGGTGCGCCCGTAGTTGACGCACTGCTGGTGAATGCCCTCCATGATCTGGTGGAGACGCTGGTCTACCTCCTGGGCTGTCCAGGACATGCGCATGGAGTTCTGCGTCATTTCGAGTCCGCTGGTGGCTACACCTCCGGCGTTGACGGCCTTTCCGGGTGCGAATAGCTGGCGGGCGGCGACGAACTTGTTGACGGCCTCGGCGGTGCATCCCATGTTGGAGACCTCGGCTACGCATAGCGGGCGGTTGGCCAGTATCTGGTCGGCATCGTCGCCGTTGAGCTCGTTCTGTGTGGCGCAGGGCAGGTAGATGTCCGCCTTCTGCTCCCACGGTCTCTTCATTTCGAAGAATTTCGAGCCCGGGAACTCCTCGGCGTAGGGCTGGCAGACGTCGTTGCCCGAGGCGCGCAGTTCGAGCAGGTAGTCAATCTTCTCTTCGTCGAGACCAGCGGGGTCGTAGATGTACCCGTCGGGTCCGCTGATGGTGATGACCTTTGCGCCCAGTTCCGTGGCCTTCTTGGCGGCTCCCCAAGCCACGTTTCCGAATCCCGACAGTGCTACGGTCTTACCCTTGATGTCGAGTCCGTGTGTGCGCAGCATGTGGTCTACGAAGTAGAGTGCTCCGAATCCCGTAGCCTCGGGTCTGAGGATGCTTCCGCCCCACTCTATTCCCTTTCCGGTGAGCGTTGCGCCGTGGAACTGCGAGGTGAGCTTCTTATACATGCCGAAGAGGTAGCCTATCTCGCGTCCGCCCACGCCGATGTCTCCTGCGGGCACGTCCATGTCGGGCCCGATGACCTTGTAGAGCTCCATCATAAACGCCTGGCAGAAGCGCATAATCTCGGCCTCGCTCTTTCCTCGAGGCGAGAAGTCGGAACCGCCTTTACCGCCGCCCATGGGCAGCGTGGTGAGGGCGTTCTTGAATGTCTGCTCAAAGCCGAGGAACTTCAGGATGCTGAGGTTGACGGAAGCGTGGAAGCGCAGTCCGCCCTTGTAGGGGCCGATGGCTGAGTTGAACTGCACGCGGTAGCCGATGTTTACCTGCACCTCGCCCTTGTCGTCGACCCAGGGCACGCGGAAGGTGGTGATGCGTTCCGGCTCCACGAGTCGCTCCACAATCTTGGCTCGCTCGAACTCGGGGTGCTGGTTGTAGACGTCGCTGATGCTTTCCAGCACTTCGCGCACGGCCTGCAGGTACTCGTTCTCGCCTGGGTGTTTCTGGGCCAGGCTCTGCATGATTCTTTCTGTGTTCATAGTAGTGTTTTTTTAGGTTTAAGGATATTGGGGGGTTGCGACGATGTCGCAACTTACGGGACATTCATAGAGAGGGGGGCGCTACTTCTTTTTGCCCTTTCGGGGCTTGCGCCATGCCCAGCCCTCGTCGGGGAAGTCGGGGAGGGAGGGTTTGGGGGGTCTTGAGGGTTTGGGGGCTCTTGTGGGTTTGGTGGGGGGTGTGGGTGATTTCTCTTCTTCCGAGTTGCAGCGCACGATGCGCCCGCGGTAGCGTATTCCGGTGAGCTGGGTGGCCACCTTGCGTGCGTCTTTCTCGGGCACCTCGAAGTAGGAGAAGGTCTCGAGCAGGTCGATGTGTCCCACCTCCTGCCGCCCGCCTACGTAGCGGTTGAGCGTCTGCATGAGCTCGCCGGGGTAGAAGCCGTCGCGCTTGCCCAGGTTGATGAAGAGCCGGTGGTAGCCCGGCTGGGCCTTGTTCATGCGCTTCTGGCGGTCGGTCTGCACGCCGCCCTTACCGCCTTTATCTCCTTTGCCTTTCACCTCCTTCACCTCTTCTATCTCGGGAGCGTCGGCATAGTAGGTGAGGAACCGTCCGAACTCGCGGCTGACGATTTTCTTGATAAGCTCGTCTTTGTCGATGTACTCGAAGAAGCGGCTGATGTCCTGCATGAAGGGGGCTATCTCGTCGTCGTTGACATCGGTCTTGACGATTTCGTCCATCACCTTGTAGAGCTGCTTCTTGCAGATGTCCTCGGCCTTCGGTATTTCGTTTTCTACGAACTTCTTGCCTATCTCCTTCTCGATGTTGCGTATCTTGTGTTTCTCCTTCGAGTGTACGATGGAGATGCTGGTGCCCTTCTTTCCGGCTCGTCCTGTGCGTCCCGAGCGGTGGGTGTAGTTCTCGATGTCGTCGGGCAGTCCGAAGTTGATGACGTGGGTGGGGGCGTCCACGTCGAGTCCCCTTGCTGCCACGTCGGTGGCCACGAGCAGCTGTGTGAGGTGCTGGCGGAACTTCTGCATCGTGAGGTCTCGCTGCTGCTGCGACAGGTCGCCGTGTAGCGACTCGGCGTTGTAGCCGTCGCGTATGAGCTTGTCGGCCACCTCCTGCGTCTCCACCTTCGTGCGGCAGAAGATGATGGCGAAGATCTTCGGGTAGTAGTCCACGATACGTTTCAGGGCGAGGTACTTGTCCTTAGCGTGGACCATATAATAGATGTGGTTGACGTTCTCCGCGCCCTCGTTGCGGCTTCCCACGACGATGGTCTCGGCGTCCGTCAGGTACTTCTTGGCCACCCGCTCCACGTCGCGGCTCATGGTGGCCGAGAACATGAGCGTCTGATGGGACTCGGGCAGCGACTCGAAGATTTCGTTGATGCTGTCCGAGAAGCCCATGTTGAGCATCTCGTCGGCCTCGTCGAGCACGATGACCGAGACCTGCTCCAGGTGTACGAACCCGCGGTTCTTCAGGTCGATGAGTCGTCCCGGCGTGGCCACGATAATCTGCACGCCCTTCTTCAGCGCGCGTATCTGCGGCTCGATGGCCGCCCCGCCGTAGACGGCCTCGATGTGTACGCCGTCCACGTATTTCGAGAAGTCGCGCAGGTCGTCGGCTATCTGCAGGCACAGCTCGCGCGTGGGGCTCAGTATGAGCATCTGCGTGGAGCGGTCGCTGGTGTCGAGCCGCTGCAGCAGGGGTATGCCGAAGGCGGCGGTCTTGCCGGTGCCCGTCTGTGCCAGGGCGATGACGTCGCGCCGGCCCTCGAGCAGGAAGGGGATGACGGCCTCCTGGACAGGCATGGGTGCCTGGAATCCCAGTTCTTCGACGGCCTTGCGTATGTCGGGGCTGACGCCCAGTTCTTCAAATGTCTTCATGTGCAGTATTCGTTTGGGTTGCAAATATACAACTTTTATTCAATATAGCGCACACGTCGCGCGTTAAATATTCTTTAATTCGGGCTCTGAAAGGTCTGAAAGGCCGATGATGCAGGCATCTTGAAGGGGCCTCGTAAGGAGAGCACTGATTTTTATAAACCACGTCGGTGTTTGTATAAACGCTGACGTGGTTTGTACAAACACTGACGTGGTTTGTACAAACACTGTCAGTGTTTAAAGATTTCCCCTACCCTCCCCCCATTTAATGTACGGGCAAAGACAACTTTTACAGGGGTGTGTCTGCGGAAGTTAAATATTCTTTATTTCCACAGACGTATTGCGCCCATGTCGAAAATTCTGACTATTTTTGCACCCGCTACGTTTCCGGGAAAACCGGCCCTGAGTCTGAACGGCTCAAACTCCAGCCGCTCCTACGTAGGCCCCGGCAATGCAGCGGAAGCCCTTTGCCTTAAGGGGATTTGCCCTGAAAAGGAGCAAGAATGAGTCTACTTTAAAAAGTACGAACATGAGCATACAACGTAAAAAACAATGCG
>CAMPCG010000052.1 GCA_946644025.1 uncultured Prevotellaceae bacterium
GCATTGTTTTTTACGTTGTATGCTCATGTTCGTACTTTTTAAAGTAGACTCATCTATAGTTTTGCAGTAGGAGGCGACGTGTCTCACGTCGCAGCAATCTGCCGGATTGCGACGTGTCTCTCGTCGCAGCAATCAGTTGGATTGCGACGTGGGACACGTCGCCTCCTTCTTGTGCGCTGCAAATTTAGTGAGTTTTGCTGTAAACGCCAAACAATTCGCGGGTTATTTTTAAAGCCCTCCGGGCAGAACGTCAGTCCGCGCCCGTGAAAAGTTGCCTTTGTCCGTATTTTAAATAGGGGAAGGGTAGTTGCGATCTACAAACGTCGACGGCGTTTGTATAAACGTCGACGTAGTTTGTACAAACGTCGGCGTAGTTTGTACAAACGCTGACGTGGTTTTGACTTTTTCTTAAGATAATGGTCAGCGGCTTCCTTCAGTAGCCGGCGGGGGTCTTCGCCTTACATTCCGGGCACGCTCCCGTGATGACAAACGAGACGGCGCGCGGCTCGAAGCCCTCGGGCAGCACGACCTCGGGCAGCGGCACGTCGTCGAGACAGAAGGAGCGGTGGCACGTCTCGCAGTAGAAGTGCAGGTGGCCGTCGTCGTGGTGGCAGCGGCCGTCGTCGTGACACAGCTCGTAGTTCTGCACGCCGCGGCCGTCGGTGAAGGTGTGTACCACGTCGTGCTCCAGAAACAGCGATAGCACCCTGAAGATGCTCGACTTGTCCATCTGCGGCATGGCGCTCTCCATGTCGGCCAGGCTCATCGGGCAGTGGTGGCGTGCCAGCTCGCGGTAGACCAGTATGCGGTTTGCCGTGGCGCGTATGCCCTTGTGCTCCAGCTTTAAGCTGGCTTCGGTTGCGTTCATGGCTGCAAAATTAGTAAAATGATGTATGACGGCCAAAAATACTAACATTTTTTTAAATTGCGCTATAATTTGTCGGGGTTTCGTTTTTTTCTTTGTAACTTTGCACGCGAAATAAGTAATATTGTAAAGAGTAATGGCATTAAAATGTGGTATTGTGGGCCTTCCCAACGTGGGCAAGAGCACACTCTTCAACTGTCTGTCGAGCGCTAAGGCTCAGGCAGCAAACTTCCCCTTCTGTACAATAGAGCCCAACGTGGGCGTCATCACCGTGCCCGACGAGCGGCTCACGCGGCTGGCCGAGCTGGTACACCCAGGGCGCATCGTCCCCGCCACGTGCGAGATAGTAGACATTGCAGGACTTGTCAAGGGCGCCTCGAAGGGCGAGGGACTGGGCAACAAGTTCCTGGGCAACATACGCGAGACCGACGCCATCATACACGTGCTGCGGTGCTTCGAGGATGACAACATTACCCACGTCGACGGAACCATCGACCCCATACGCGACAAGGAAATCATCGACACCGAGCTGCAGCTCAAGGACCTCGAGACCATCGAGGGACGGCTGGCCCGCACCGAGAAGGCTGCCGCCGCCGGCAACAAGGAGGCAAAGGTGGAGCTGGCAGTGCTCAAGGCCTACAAGGAGGCCCTCGACCAGGGAAAGAACGCCCGCGTGGTGGAGTTTGAGACGAAGGACGAGCAGGCCGTGGCCCGCAACCTCTTCCTGCTCACGGCAAAGCCCGTGCTCTACGTCTGCAACGTGGCCGAGCAGGACGCCAAGAGCGGCAACGACTTCACACGCCGAGTGGAGGCCCTCGCCGCAGAGGAAGGAGCCGAGATGATGGTCATAGCCGCCAAGACCGAAGAGGACATCGCCGAGCTCGAGAGCTATGACGACAAGCAGATGTTCCTCGAAGAGCTGGGCCTGGAAGAGAGCGGGGTGAACCGCCTCATCAAGAAGGCTTACGCCCTGCTCAACCTCGAGACCTTCATCACCGCCGGAGAGATGGAGGTCAAGGCATGGACCTACCGCAAGGGATGGAAGGCTCCGCAGTGCGCCGGAGTGATACACACCGACTTCGAGAAGGGCTTTATACGCGCAGAGGTCATCAAGTACGACGACTACATCCGCTACGGCTCGGAGGCCGCTGTCAAGGAGGCCGGAAAGATGGGCGTGGAGGGAAAGGACTACGTCGTGCAGGACGGCGACATCATGCACTTCCGCTTCAACGTTTAATAAATTATAAAATGTTGGGCAATTTCGCCGATAATGATTAATTTTGCAGTCTGAATGATAACACAGGAGCAACTGAAGGACATACTCGACCGTGCCGACAAGCTGCACCACTATCTGCGCATCGACGAGCGGCAGGTGGAGTTCGAGGAGGAGGAGCTGCGCACGCAGGCACCCGACTTCTGGGAAGACCCCAAGCGCGCCGAGGAGCAGATGAAGAAGGTGAAGGCCATCAAGCGCTGGCTCGACGGATACCGCGACGTGCGGCAGAAAGCCGACGAGCTGCAGCTGGCCTTCGACTTCTACAAGGAAGAGATGGTCACCGAGCAGGAGGTAGACGACGACTACCGCCAGGCACTCACCGCCATCGAGGAGCTGGAACTGATGAACATGCTGCGCCAGGAGGAAGACTCCATGGACTGCGTGCTGAAGATAAACAGCGGCGCCGGCGGCACCGAGAGCCAGGACTGGGCGCAGATGCTCATGCGTATGTACATGCGGTGGGCCGAGGCCCACGGCTACAAGGTCTCCATCAGTAGCCTCCTCGAGGGCGACGACGCCGGCATCAAGAGCGTCACCATGCAGATAGAGGGCGGGGAGTATGCCTACGGATTCCTCAAGAGCGAGAACGGCGTACACCGCCTGGTGCGCGTCTCCCCATTCAACGCACAGGGAAAGCGCATGACCTCCTTCGCCAGCGTGTTCGTTTCGCCGCTCATCGACGACACCATAGAGGTCTATGTAGACCCCGCCAAGCTCTCATGGGACACGTTCCGCTCGTCGGGAGCAGGAGGACAGAACGTGAACAAGGTGGAGTCGGGAGTGCGACTGCGCTATTGGTACACCGACCCCGACACCGGCGAGGAAGAGGAAATACTCATCGAGAACACCGAGACGCGCGACCAGCCCAAGAACAAGGAGCGGGCCATGAAGCTGCTCAAGAGCCAGCTCTACGACCGAGCCCTGAAGAAGCGCATGGAGGCACAGGCCAAGATAGAGGCCGGAAAGAAAAAGATAGAGTGGGGCAGCCAGATACGCAGCTACGTCTTCGACGACAAGCGGGTGAAGGACCACCGCACCAACTACGAGACCCACGACGTGGACGCCGTCATGAACGGAAAACTCGACGGATTCATAAAGGCATACCTCATGGAATTTCCCGAAACGGAAGAATAACATCATCAACAACTCTAAATACATAATTATCATGGCAAAGAAGGAAAAGAAGAATTTGAACGCCAAGCAGGTTGCTTACGAGAAGAAGCAGGAACAGGAAGGCCGCAAGGTGGTGAACTGGATTTTCGGCGTGCTCATCGTCGTGGCTGCCGCTTTCTGCCTCATGTCCATCTACATGTACGGCTAAATGAGCGGCATGGAGATAGAGCGGAAGTTCCTCGTGCGCGACGACAGCTACAAGGCGTTGGCACAGCGGAGCTACCGCATCAGGCAGGGCTACATCTGCAGCGGACACGGACACACGGTGAGGGTGCGGCAGCGAGACCAGCAGGGATTCCTCACCATCAAGGGACCATCGCTCGACGGTGGCCTCAGCCGCTATGAGTTTGAGAAAGAGATAACCCTCGACGAGGCCACGCAGCTGTTCCGCCTCTGCAAGCCGGGCATCATCGACAAGACCCGCTATCTCGTCCCTGTCGACGACGGCCACACCTTCGAGGTCGACGAGTTCTATGGCGACAACGAGGGACTTGTAGTGGCCGAGGTGGAGCTGGGCGCGCCCGACGAGCCCTACGTCCGTCCGCCATTCCTGGGACAGGAGGTGACGGGCGACCGCCGCTATACCAACGCCAGCCTCAGCGCAAACCCCTATAATCAATGGAAATAAAAATAGTGAACCGCGGCCACCAGCCACTGCCGCAGTATGCCACGCCACAGAGTGCCGGCATGGATCTCAGGGCCAACATCGACGCGCCCATAGTGCTCGGGCCCATGGAGCGGCGGCTCATACCCACAGGGCTGCACATCGCACTGCCGCCGGGATATGAGGCGCAGGTGCGGCCACGCAGCGGACTGGCACTGAAGCATGGCATCACCGTGCTGAACGCGCCCGGAACGGTCGATGCCGACTACCGGGGCGAGATTGGCGTGGTGCTCATCAACCTCTCCGCCGAGCCGTTCACCGTCAACGACGGCGAGCGCATCGCCCAGCTGGTCATTGCCCGCCACGAAACGGCCGATTTCATCGAGGTGGAAGCGCTCGACGAGACAGAGCGCGGAGAGGGCGGCTACGGACACACTGGAGTGAAATAGTCCAATGACTGCACGTAAGATATTACTGACGGCTCTTCTGGGTCTGTCCTCGCTCACGGGGCAGTCCCAGTCCGCTGTCTCGTACACTGCGACACCGTCGCAGTCTCAGTCCCAGTCCGCTGTCCCGTACACTGCGACACCGTCGCAGTCAGCCCAGCGCGACTACGACCTGCTCTTCCACGAAGCCATGCTGCAGCGCCAGCGGGGCCGTCACGATGCGGCCTTCGACCTGCTCTCACGATGCCGCGAGCTGAAGCCCGATGCCTCGGAGGTCTATTTCTTCCAGGCGCAGTACTTCACCGAGATGAAGCAGCAGGACAGCGCCCAGTGGTGCTACCGGCGCGCCTACGAGCTGGAGCCCGACGACATGACCTACATGGAGACCCTGGCACAGGCCTACATAGAGCGCAACGACTATGCCGCCGCCACCGAGGTGGTGGAGAAGATGTATGCCGCCGACAAGAGCCGGCAGGAGCTGCTCGAAATGCTCTACCGGCTGCACATACAGCAGCAGGACTACGACAAGGCCATCGAGACACTTGAGCGCATGGAGGCCATCGACGGGCGCTCAGAGCGCCTCTCGCTGACGAAGAGCCAGCTCTACCTACGGATGGACGAGAAGGAAAAGGCCGTCAGCGAGGTGGAGGCACTGGCCAATGCTCATCCCAACGACGTGGGCTACCAGGTGGTCTATGCCAACATGCTGCTCTCCGTCGACCGCAACGACGAGGCTTACGACATGCTCACCGCCATCCTGCGCGAGAATCCCGACAACGACCGCGCCCAGGCCACCCTCCGCAGCTACTATCAGATTGTGGGCGACTCGCTGGCCGCCGACTCCCTCACCGAGCGCATACTCCTCAACCCCACGGCTCCCACCGACGTCAAGGTCTACCAGCTGCGCGAAATCATCGCCGAGAACGAGCAGGCCCTCGACGGCGACAGTACGAAGGTGTTGCGCCTGCTGGACCTGATGATGGCCCAGGAAACGCCCGACCCCGACATTGCCGAGCTGCGCGCCGCCTACATGGACCTGAAGAAGATGCCGCGCGACACCGTCGCCGCCGCCTTCAGCAAGGTGCTTGAACTGGCACCCGACCGAGCCTCGTCGCGCCTGCACCTCGTGCAGATGGCGTGGGAGGATGAGGACGACCAGCGCATCATCGACCTCTGCCAGCCCGCCCGCGAGTACAACCCCGAGGAGATGGTCTTCTACTACTATCAGGGCATGGCCTACTACCGACAGAAGGACGTGGACAACGCCCTCGAGACCTTCCGCAACGGCATCAACGTCATCAACGAGGACAGCTCGCCGCTCATCGTCTCCGACTTCTACGCCATCTTGGGCGACCTGCTCTTCCAGAAGCACCGCGAGCGCGAAGCCTTCGAGGCCTACGACTCCTGCCTGCAGTGGAAGCCCGACAACGTGGGCTGCCTCAACAACTACGCCTACTACCTCTCGTTGCAGGGCGACCGGCTCGACGAGGCCGAGCAGATGAGCTTCAAGACCATCAAGGCCGAGCCCAAGAACCCCACCTACCTGGACACCTACGCCTGGATTCTATTCATGCAGCAACGCTACGAGGAGGCGCGCATCTACATCGACCAGGCCATCGAGAACGACTCCACGGGCAACAGCGTGGTCACCGAGCACGCCGGCGACATACACTTCATGACCGGCGACACCGAGGGAGCCCTCAGACTGTGGCAGGAAGCACTTGCCCAAGACCCCACGAACAAGATTCTGGCAAGGAAAATAAAACGCAAAAAATACATCAAGCAATGAAAGCGACGACATTACTGAAGATGGCGGCACTCGTCTTGCCGCTGCTTCTGTCTTCCTGCCGCTCCGGCAAGCCGGCGGTGGCCGAAGGCCCGAAGACCACCGCGCAGCAGGAGATAGCGCCCAGCGTGTACCTGCAGAAGGTGCAGGCCCACAACGTGCAGCAGTCCTTTGTCACCTCGAAGCTGAAGTTCACCGTCGAGCTGGGCGACCAGCGCGTGTCGCTATCGGGCAACCTGCGCATGAAGCGCGACGACGTCATCATGCTCCAGCTCATGGCCCTCGGCTTTGTCGAGGCCGGACGACTGGAGTTCACCCGCGACTACGTGCTCATCATGGACCGCATCAACAAGCAGTACATCAAGGCACCCTACAGCGACGTAGCCTTCCTGCGCAGCAGCGGCATCAACTTCCACACCCTGCAGGCCCTCTTCTGGAACGAGCTCTTCCTGCCCGGGCAGCAGACCGTAGACTCCAGCATGTTTACGCGCTATGCCACCACCCGCAGCAGCGACGAGGTCATCATCAGCCTCGACGACGAGGGCAGCCCGCTGAACTACAGCTGGAGGACCGACGAGAAGACCGGACAGATAAAGATGGCCAACATCGTCTACCGCGACAGCAGCAGGGGCAACACCCAGCTGAACTGGGACTACCGCGCCTTCGACAAGATGGGCCAAAAGGACTTCCCCACCGACATGGACGTCACCCTCACCACGCCCGAGAAGAATATGAAGGTGGGCATCAGGCTCACCAACCTGGACAGCAAGAGCGACTGGGAGACGCGCACGAAGGTCTCCGACCGCTACCGCAAGGTCACGGTCGAGGAAATCTTCGAGAAATTGGCCTCCGTCGGTGGGTGAGAAAGCCCCCGCGCGGGAAAGGGAGTGTTAACTCCTAACTCTTAACTCCTAACTCCTAACTCTTAACTCCTAACTCCTAACTCTTAACTCCTAACTCTTAATAACTCTTGAGAAAGCTTTTCCTGCTGATGGCGATGCTTGGCATTGTGCTCTCGTCTGTGGCTCAGAAACCGCAGACGAGGCGTTCGTCGCGCCGCCCTGCCACCACCGCCACGCAGAAGAAGTCCAAAAAGCCCACAACCCCCACTAAACCCACCAAACCCGCCAAGCCCACCCAGAAGCAGCAGCTCCAGGACCGTCAGCGCCAGCTGAAGAAGGACATCGCCGCCAACAAGCGTCAGAAGGCCGAGCTGGAGCAGAAGGTGAAGAAGCAGCTGGAGGAAGCCTTCATCCTCGGCTCGGAGATTGACGAGCAGAAGCGCGTCATCGACACCATCCGCGTGGGCCTCGACTCGCTCGACCAGCAGATAGTAATTCTGAACAAGGAGAAGGCGAAGCTCATGGCCGAGCTGCGCGACCGTCAGGCCCGCTACGCCAGCAGCGTGCGCTACATGCACCGCAACCGCAAGATGCAGTCGCGCATGATGTTCATCCTCTCGGCGAAGAACATCAACCAGATGTACCGCCGCACGCGCTTCATGAACGAATACTCCACCTACCAGCGTGCCCAGGGCGAGGCCGTGAAGCAGAAGCAGGCCCAGGTGGAGCAGAAGAGCGACGAGATAGTCCAGGCCCGCGATACCCGCAAGGCCATGCTCGCCCGTCAGGAGCAGGAGCGCCAGACCCTTGAGCGCCAGCAGAACGAGAAGCAGCAGATGGCCCGCGAGCTGCAGAAGCAGCAGCGCACCGTCACCGCACTCATCGACCGGCAGCAGAAGGAGGAGGCCAGGGTCAATGCCGAGATAGACCGCATCATTGCCGAGGAGATAGCCCGCGAGCAGGCACGCCTCGAGGCCGAGCGCAAGCGCAAGGCCGAGGAGCAGGCCCGCCTGGAGCGCGAGCGGCAGGAGCGCGACCGTCAGGCCGCCCGTGAGCGTGAGCGCCAGCAGAAGAAGCAACAGAAGCAGGAGAAGAAACAGGATAAGGCCATCGAGAAGCAGGTGCGCAAGGAGGCGAAGGAGATGGCCCGCGAGGAGCGCCGCGCCGCCAGTGAGGCCGCCGCCCGTCGCTCAAGCAGGGAGGCCCGCTCGTCTAATTCCGCCGCCTCCGCCACTATTCCCAGGGCGTCGGCAACGGGCTCCACCGCAGCCTCCACCGCCCCTGAGCGCTACGTCGCCGCCGACCCCGACGCCCACCTCACCGGCAGCTTTGCCAGCAACAAGGGCCGTCTGCCCATGCCCATCACCGGTGCCTACCAGATGGTGCGCGGCTTTGGCGACAACGTCGTCGACGGCACGCGCGGCGTACACCTCTCGAGCAAGGGCATCTACCTCAAGGGGCAGCCCGGCGCCAAGGCCCGCTGCGTCTTCAACGGCGAGGTGAGCAAGATTTTCAGCACCGGCTCCTCCTATGTCGTCATGGTGCGCCACGGCCGGTTCATCTCCGTCTACAGCGACCTTGCCGCCGTCAGCGTCAAGGCCGGACAGCGCGTCTCAACCAGTCAGACGCTGGGCAGCCTCGGGCCCTCAGCCATCATGCAGTTCCAGCTGCGCAACTGGACCGAGGTGCTCAACCCCCGCCTCTGGCTCCGCCGATAAAAAATCCCGGAGACCGCTTCACAGCGACCTCCGGAACAGTTCCGGGAACTCGGTATTATTTACTAACTTTATCTTAGGGTGAGAGGTGAGGGGTGAGAGGTGGGAGGATTGACTTGCGGCAGAACTAACCTCCCACCCCTCACCTCTCACCCCTAAAACTACTTGAACAGGCTCTGCTTGATGCTCTCCTGTATGTCGGCGGGTGTCTCCTTCATCTTGCAGCAGCCTATGAGGTAGTTCAGCACCTTGTCGGGCAGCGTGGTCTTCTTCCAGATGTCGTGTCTTTTCATCCAGGTGCCCTTTGTCGTGGTCTTGTCTATCCACACGATGGCGTCCTTGATCTTCTCTCGTCCCATCTCTGAGTACCATCCGTCCTTGAACGTGTAGGTGCCATACTCGTGGGGCATCACCACCACCTTTCCCTCCTTGGTCAGTGCGAGCTCTGCGCAGGCATACTCGCCGTCGGGGCCGAAGTACTTGAACTGCGTGTATCCGGTAGCCTTGCCGCAGACGGTCTTCTTCTCGCCCTCCCACTGCATCGACTCCATGTACCACACTCCGACGAGCTCCTTGTCGTCAATCTTCACGCTCTGTGCGCTCACCTGCACGGCACCCATCAGTGCCAGTGCCATTGCAAACATTGTCTTTTTCATAATCTTCAGTTGTTTTTAGTTAGACTTAGGGTGAAATTCCCGCTGCAAAGGTACGCCCTTTCGTCCTTCCGGCCAGCGTTTTGTGTTTGCATTTACTTTGCATGGGGTTTGCATTTGCTTTGCAGTAGGAGGCGACGTGTCTCACGTCGCAATCCAGCAGATTGTTGCGACGTGAGACACGTCGCCTCCTACTGCTGCAAAACGTTGTAATAGCAGTATGTCCGGCGTTGCTATGACTCTATGCCGAGTATGAACTCGTCCCATTCGCGTGCGCCGCCTTTGTGTCCGAACACCTTCTTGTAGAGTCGGCTGCGCACGGTGCTGATGGTGCTCATGTCGCGTGCCAGCACGGCTGCAATGTCCTTCGGCGCTATGCGCAGCTTGATGAGCATACACACCTGGTATTCCAGTTCCGACATGGCGTGCAGTCCTCTCAGCTGGCTGCCGAAACCGGGGTAGACCTTTCTGAGCAGGGTCTCCACGTGTTGCCATTCGTCGTCCTTCAGCCGTTGCCCGGTGGCCATTCGGCGTTGCAGCATTTCGTAGTCGTCGGAAGCGAAAAACGCCGATTCCACCGACTCGATGGCCTGTCTCACCGACAGCGGCCGCTCCCTTTGCACCTCCTGTATCTGCTGTAGTTGCAGCTGCAGTTGGCGCCGTGCCCTTCGGTTCTGCATGGCGATGCGGGCTATGAGCAGCATCAGCACGCCGCCGCATATAGTCGACAGCGCTAACCAATGTATCAGGCTGGCCTGCCGTCGCTCCTTGGCCGAGAGCATATAGCTCTGCTCATCGTCGTCGTCGTCCGTGTGCCGCAGGTCGGCAATGACGATGTCGTGTATCTCTTCGCCCCACTCCCTGGCTATGTCGTCGGCGCGGTTCCAGGTGGCGAGTGCGCCGTTGCGCTGTATAACGATGGTCGTGTCGCCCTTCACCGTCAGCGGGCGCGGGTCGCCGTCCTCCAGATAGATGTACTCGCCGCGCCCCTTGTCAATCAGTGTGACAAGGTTCTTCATGCTGTGCCTCACTATCAGCCCCGTCTCGGTGCGGGTCACGAGACAGGTATACACCACGCTGTCGCCGTCGTACAGCCTCAGCGGGGCGCCCTGCTGCTCCGTGTAGGTGTCGGTGCGTCCGTAGGGATAGACCACCTGCTGCAGCGTCCATGCCCCTTGCAGCAGAAACGGCCTGTCACCCCGTTCGTGAGAGCAGCCCGCCAGCAGGAGGCCGGCCGCCACGATGGTCAGTAAACGTTTCATCTTCTTTCGTTTTTTAGCTTGCAAAGGTAATAAGATTTCGCCGTAAACAGGCCCTTTCCACTTTGCATTTTGTTTGCAATCGCTGTCTTATCACGTATATTCGACTTCTGCAAGTGGAGGCGCAGTGAGGTGGCTGAATTATTCATACACTTTCCTAAAACTGCAAAGCGGTCGTAGTAAAACATATAAAAAGCAGCATAAGTTGCCGGAACGATGTCTTTTTTGAAAAGTTCCACGTTTTTTTCTGTACTTTCTTTTGCGTTTTCCAAATATTTCGTATTTTTGCAACCGCAATGTCCGATTAGTTGCCCGGCAGGGAGCAGCAACGATTAATGAAATAGTTATGGATACAACGATTGTAATGAATAATCTTCTTACGCTCATTCGGTCGATGGCACTGACCACCAGTAATAAAGAGTGGCTGGCTGACCATCTGTACGAAGAGGTGAAAGCAGAGAGGCGACAGAGCGCTCGGGATCTCCAAACAAATGGATGGCCAAAGGTCAGACGAGAGGATATGGTTATCACTCCAAGGGTTGCGAACATGTTCAAAGTCACCGAACCACTCCCAGAGGACTTCGACGAGAAGAAACTCTATGGGCAATATCTTTACGCGAAATAAAGATGACTTCACTACAACGAGTATTCCTGTCATGGAACCGCAAGAGTTCCTTGACATGCTCATGGAATAGCTAAGGTGGCGCAACGTCCTTAGTCGTTAAAGAAACCTAAATCCGGCGGGCGGTCGTTTGACCTTCCCGCCGGCTCTGCGTCAAAAAGCCATACACAACGACTGAATGGCTTCCATCTACCGCTTTATTCTGCTGCTCATTCTGCTGTCGTCGGGTGCCGTCGGTGCCTGGGGACAGGGTGTGGCCTTGTCGGGCCGGGTGGTTGACGGCGAGGACGGCGACCCTCTGGCCAAGGCCACGGTGCAGCTCTTTGCGCTCAGCAGCCGGAAGGGTGGGGGAGTGGACACGACGTTCGTCAGCGGCACGTTCACCGACGCGCAGGGACAGTTCAGCTTCAGCGGCGTGAAGGCCGGCGGCTTTCTGATGCGTCTTTCCTATCTGGGCTACAAGACTTTGGAGCGGGCGGTGACGGTGACCAAAAACCGGACGCAGGCCCTGGGCACGCTGAAGATGGAGGCCGACGCCGTGATGCTGGGCGAGGCCGTGGTGACGGCCAACGTGCCGAAGATGGTCATCAAGGACGACACCGTGGTATACAACGCCGACGCCTTCCGCGTGCCCGAGGGGTCGGTCATCGAGGCCCTTGTCGAGGTGCTGCCCGGCGCGAAGATTGACGACGACGGCAAGATTACCATCAACGGCAAGAACGTGAAGCGATTCAAGATGGACGGCCGCGACTTCATGACCGGCAATAACGACGCGGTGATGAAGAACCTGCCCAGCTACGTCATCGACAAGGTGAAGGCCTACGACGAGAAGAGCGACCTGAGCCGCCTGACGGGAGTGGACGACGGCAACGACGACTTCGTGCTTGAGTTCACCACAAAGCGCAGCGCCCGCAACGGCCTGCAGGCCAACCCCGACGTGGGCTACGGCACCGACGGGCGCTACGGCATCCGCCTGACGGCGATGAAGCCCTTCGGCGCCATGCGC
>CAMPCG010000053.1 GCA_946644025.1 uncultured Prevotellaceae bacterium
ACCCTTTCTACATTTAAAATACGTGCAACGACAACTTTTCCACGGCTCTTTCCCATCAACAGAAGGGAGCACTGGCCATTACGCAACTATTCTGCGTCGACCTCATGAAAGTTCACTAAACTTTTTCTTTCCCTTGACGTAATACTGCCAGAGCAGGAACAGCGGCGTGCGCTCGTCGGGCTGACCGTCACTGCGCCATTGCTGTATCTTTCGGCGGTCGGCTGCAAAGTCCTTGCGCCAGCGGCAGAAGGCCCGGCGGGCACGGTAGACGGCCAGGAAGTCGCCCAGGTTGCGCTTCAGGAGCAGCATCTGCCACGCCGCCACATAGTCGAGCAGCCAGCGCACGAGCATCACGCGGCGCAGGTCACGCGCGGGCAGACACTTGTAGAGCATCGTCAGGTTGTTGCGGAAATTGAGGAAAGTCTTCATGGGGTTGCCCTTGGGCAGCGTGCCTCCCCCGAGGTGATAGACGTGAGAGGCGGGAACACAGTAGACCGCGTAGCCCTTTATGCACATTCGCCAGCAGAGGTCTATCTCCTCGTTGTGGGCGAAGAAGCGGGCATCGAGTCCACCCACCTCTTTATATATACGCGCACGAACCAGCAGGGCAGCCCCCGTAGCCCATAGCACGGGCATGGCCGCGTCGTATTGTCCCTCGTCGCGCTCCACGGTATCGAACAGGCGGCCTCGGCAGAAGGGGTAGCCGTAGCGGTCCAGGAAACCGCCGCTGGCACCGGCATACTCAAAACTGTCACGGTGGGTCAGCGAGAGCAGCTTAGGCTGGCAGGCCGCCACCTCGGGGTGAGCGTCCATGAACGCCAGCAGCGGCGTCAGCCAGTGAGGCGTGGTCTCGATGTCGCTGTTCAGCAGCAGATAGTACTCGGCGTCTATCTGTGCCAGTGCGCGGTTATATCCTTCGGCAAAGCCCCAGTTGCGGCCCAGCTCGATAAGTCGTACGGAGGGAAACTGCTCTCGGAGCAGCGCGAGGCTGTCGTCGGTAGAGCCGTTGTCGGCCACATAGACGGTGGCCTCGTCGCAGGAGTGCTGCAGCACACTTGTAAGATATTGGCGCAGCATCGCCGCCCCGTTCCAGTTGAGGATAACAATGGCCAGTCGTTCCATGTCAGTGGTCTGTGATTATGGCAGCGAGTGCCTCGTGATAGTAATCGTATTCGCCCAAGCAGACGTTCATTATCTGGTTGTCGTATTCCGGGCGGGCCTCGCGTGCCGGCAGCTCCACGCGCAGATAGTTGCGGGTGAAGCCGTGCATGGCCTTTCCACGCGGGGCCTTCTCGAAGAGCACCTCGGCCTCGGTGCCGGTATATTTCTTGTAGAACGCGATAGTCTTCTGCTCCGACAGCTCGAGCAGCCGGTTGCAGCGTTCGTCCTGCTCCTGTCGGCTCACCACGTAGGGAATCTTCAGTGCTTGCGTGCCTGGTCTTTCCGAATAGGGAAAGACGTGCAGCTGGCTCACGGGCAGCGACTCCAGCAGGGCGTAGCTCTGTTCGAAGCACTCGGGGGTCTCGCCGCGGCATCCCGCCATGACGTCCACGCCGATGAAGGCATCGGGCATGAACTCCTTGATGCGGGTGATCTTATCGCGGAAGAGGGCACTGTCGTAGTGGCGGTGCATGAGCCGCAGCACGTCGTCGCTGCCGCTCTGCAGGGGTATGTGGAAGTGGGGCATGAAGGCCCGGCTCTCGTGGGCACAATAGTCTATGAGTTCGTCGCTGATGAGGTCGGGCTCCAGGCTGCTGATGCGGTAGCGGCTGATGCCCTCCACGCCGTCGAGGGCGCGCACCAGGTCGATGAACCGTTCACCGGTGGTCTTGCCGAAGTCGCCGATGTTCACCCCCGTGAGCACTATCTCGCGGCCACCCTCGCGGGCGGCTTCCTCGGCCTGGGCCACGAGCGATGCAATCGTTGGGTTTCGGCTGAACCCCCGGGCGAAAGGAATGGTGCAGTAGGTGCAGAAATAGTCGCATCCGTCCTGAACCTTCAGGAAGTAGCGCGTGCGGTTGCCCCGTGAACAGCTGGGTGCGAAGGTGGTGATGTCCTTCGCCTTCTCCTGACGCACCACCACGGCACATCCTGCCTCCTTTATCTCCTTTCCCTCCTTTATCTCCTTTCCCTCCTTTATCTCCTTTCCCTCCTTTATCTCCTTTATCTCCTTTATCTCCTTTATCTCCTTTATCTCCTTTATCTCCTCTACCTCCTCTACCTCCTTTACCTCCTTCTTCCTCAACTCCTCGGCAAGTAGCTGCACCAGACGGTCTTTTTCGTTGTTGCCCAGCACAAGGCCTACCCCCTCGATGCTGGCCACGGCGGGAGCCTCCAGCTGTGCATAGCACCCGGTGACGACGACAAAGGCGCTGGGATTCTCGCGTATGATGCGGTGAATGGCCTGCCGGCATTTGCGGTCGGCCACGCTCGTCACCGAACAGGTGTTGACGAGGCAGATGTCGGCCTGCTCGCCCTTTTCGGCAGTGCGTACGCCAAGTTCCTGAAGCCTCTTTCCGAAAGTCGATGTCTCAGAGAAGTTCAACTTGCATCCCAGCGTGAAGTAGCGGGCTGTCTTGCCTTGGAAGGCAGAAGAGTCAATCATATAAAAACGAACTACATTGATGATTACAGGTTGCAAAAGTACGAAAAAACGGGGGAAAGACAAAGGAAAACAGGTAAATATTTGGCTATTATGGAAAAAAACCGTAATTTTGCACGCCGAATCATATTGGTCAAACATAAACTGGAATAAACTAGACAAGATGCTTAGAATTGCCGTACAATCGAAAGGTCGTCTTTACGATGACACCATGCAGCTGCTCAGCGAGGCCGACATCAAGGTGAGTGCCACGAAGCGCACGCTGCTAGTCGCTGCCCATAACTTCCCGCTGGAGGTGCTCTACCTGCGCGACGACGACATTCCGCAGAGCGTGGCCTCGGGAGTGGCCGACATCGGCGTGGTGGGTGAGAACGAATATGTGGAGCGCGGGGCCGAGGCCGAGATTATCTCGCGTCTGGGCTTCAGCCAGTGCCGGCTGTCGCTGGCCATACCCAAGGAGACCGTCTATCAGGGGCTGGAGTGGTTCAACGGGAAGACCATTGCCACAAGCTACCCCGTCATACTGAATAACTTCCTGAAGAAGAACGTCATACAGGCCGACGTCCACGTCATTACTGGAAGCGTGGAGATTAGCCCGGGCATAGGTCTTGCCGATGCCATCTTCGACATCGTGAGCAGCGGCTCCACACTGGTGAGCAACAACCTGCGCGAGGTGGAGGTGGTGATGAAGAGCGAGGCCCTGCTCATAGGCTATCCGAAGATGAGCCAGGAGAAGCGCGACATCCTCGGACAGATGCTCTTCCGCTTTGAGGCTGTGCGACAGGCCGAGGACAAGAAGTACGTGCGCATGAACGCTCCGAAGGCCCGTCTGAACGAAATCGTCAGCGTGCTGCCCGGACTGAAGAGCCCTACCATCATACCCCTGGCCGACTCCGAGTGGTGCTCGGTACACACTGTGCTGGAGGAAAAACGCTTCTGGGAGATTATCGGCCAGCTGAAGGAACTGGGCGCACAGGGCATACTGGTCACGCCGATAGAGAAGATGATATTGTAATCAGGAGATGGGGAGTTGAGGAGGTAAAGCCGTAAAAGAAATGAAAACATACAAATATCCAGCCAAGGAGCTGTGGGCAGAGATAGTCCGTCGTCCACATCTTGACATTACCCAGCTGCAGGCCACCGTCAGTAGCGTGCTGGCCGACGTCCGCGAGCGCGGCGACGAGGCAGTGAAGGAATACGAGGAGCGTTTCGACCATATTCGCCTCGACACTTTGGCCGTTAGCCAGGAGGAGATGGACGAGGTCGAGACGCTTGTGTCGCCCGAACTGAAAGAGGCCATAGTGCTGGCACATAGCAATATACGCAAATTCCACGAGGCCCAGGCGTTTGCCCCCGTCAAGGTGGAGACCGCCCCAGGCGTGACTTGCTCACAGCGCAGCGTGCCCATCGAGAAAGTGGGGCTCTACGTACCCGGCGGCACGGCTCCGCTCTTTTCCACCGTGCTCATGCTTGCCACCCCGGCCAAGATTGCCGGATGCCGCGAGATAGTGCTATGCACACCACCCACTTACCGCGACGAGAAGACGCAGCTCACCATTCATCCGGCCATTCTTGTTGCCGCCCGCATTGCCGGCGTGAGCAAAATCTTCAAGGCCGGAGGCGTGCAGGCCGTCGGAGCCATGGCCTACGGCACGGAGAGCGTTCCCAAGGTTCATAAAATCTTTGGCCCGGGCAACCAGTACGTCATGGCCGCCAAGCAACAGGTGTCGCTGGGCGACGTGGCTATCGACATGCCCGCAGGCCCCAGCGAGGTATGCGTCGTGGCCGACGAGACCTCCGTGCCCGCCTTCGTGGCTGCCGACCTGCTGTCGCAGGCAGAGCACGGCATCGACTCGCAGGTGCTGCTCATCACCACCAGCGAGGAGCTGATAGGGAAGGTGGAGCAGGAACTTCAACAGCAACTGGAAGCCCTGCCCCGTAAATCCATTGCTGCCCAGGCGCTTGACAATAGTCGCCTGGTGCTGGTACACGACCGTGAGGAGGCCATGCAGCTCTCCAACCTCTACGCTCCCGAACACCTCATACTTGCCACCGACGACTGGCGCTTGCTGGCCGACAAAGTGGTCAATGCGGGCAGCGTTTTCTTGGGTAAGTATGCCTGTGAGAGTGCCGGCGACTACGCCAGCGGCACCAACCACACCCTGCCTACCCACGGCTATGCTACGGCCTACAGCGGCGTGAACCTGGACAGCTATTGCCGCAAGGTCACTTTCCAGCTGCTCACCGAAGAGGGCATTCGCAGCATAGGCCCTGCCGTGGAGCGTATGGCCGAGGCCGAGCAGCTGCAAGCCCACAAGAACGCAATGACGCTTAGAATAAATGGAGTGAAAGAGAAGTGAAGGGGGAATGAAAGGGAAGTGAAGGGGACGATACTTTAAGCCTTTAGAACAAACGTCCCTTTCACTCCCCTTTCACTCCCCTTTTACTTCCCTTTCACTTCGCTTCACTTAAAGACATGAAACCGCTTAAAGACCTGACGCGCCCCAACATCTGGAGCCTTGCCCCGTACAGCAGTGCCCGTAACGAATATTCCGGCCACACGGCCCACGTGTTTCTCGATGCCAACGAGAACCCCTACGGCAGTCCGCTGAACCGCTATCCCGACCCTCTGCAGGAAGAGCTGAAGAAGAAAATAGAAGAGGTGAAGGGCATACCGGCCGAGTACACCTTCCTGGGCAATGGCAGTGACGAGGCCATCGACCTTCCCTACCGCATCTTCTGCCGTCCGGGCGTAGACAACGTGGTGGCCATAGAGCCTACCTACGGCATGTATCGCGTCTGTGCCGACATCAACGACGTGGAGTACCGCCCCGTGCTGCTCGACGAGCAGTTCCAGCTGCAGGCCGACCGCCTGCTGGCAGCCTGCGACGAGAATACCAAGATTATATGGATATGCAGCCCCAACAACCCTACGGGCAACAGCCTTAACCGCGACGAGATAGTTCGCGTGCTCAATGGCTTTGAGGGCATCGTCATCGTCGACGAGGCCTACAGCGACTTCTCCCGCGAGCGTCCGCTGCGCTACGAGCTGCCCAAATATCCCAACCTCATCGTGCTCAACACCATGAGCAAGGCGTGGGCGTCGGCCGCCATCCGTCTGGGCATGGCCTTTGCCTCGAAGGAAATCATCGGCTTGATGAATAAGGTGAAATATCCCTACAACGTGAACCAGCTCACGCAGCAGCAGGCCATGCGCGTGCTCGACGACCGCTTCGACGTGGAGCGATGGGTGAACATGATTCTGCAGGAGCGCGGACGCATGGTGGAGGCCTTCGCCCAGCTGCCCATCTGCGAGAGAGTCTATCCCACCGATGCCAATTTCTTCCTGGCCCGCGTCACCGACGCGCAGGGCATCTACGACTATCTGGTGGAGCAGGGCATCATCGTGCGCAACCGCCACCGCGTAAAACTCTGCAAGAACTGCCTGCGCATCACCATCGGCACACGCAGCGAGAACAACGAACTTTTTGGAGCGCTGAGACAGTACGGAGCATGAAGCGACGACTGGAACTGCTCTCCCCCGCCCGCGACCTGGCTTGCGGCATAGCGGCCATCGACCACGGTGCCGACGCTGTCTATATCGGTCCGCCCAGCTTTGGCGCGCGGGCCACAGCGGGCAACAGCGTCGAGGACATAGCCCAGTTGTGCAGCTATGCCCACCAGTATGACGCCCGCGTCTACGTCACCGTCAACACCATCATCTTCGACCAAGAGCTTCCCGCCCTGCGTCGGCTGCTGCGCCAGCTGGCCGAGGCGGGTGCCGACGCCGTGCTCTTCCAGGACATGGCCGTGCCCCTCATCGTCAAGGAAGAGGGGCTGCCCCTGCAGCTCCATGCCTCTACGCAGACCGATAACCGCACGGCCCAGAAGGCGGCGTGGCTCGGTGCCCTGGGAGCCAGCCGTGTGGTGCTGGCCCGCGAGCTGTCGAAAGACGAGATTGCCGACATCCACGCCCGCGTGCCTGGCGTAGAGCTGGAGGCGTTTGTGCACGGGGCCCTCTGCGTGAGCTACAGTGGTGTGTGCTACGCCTCGCAGCACTGCTTCCACCGGTCGGCCAACCGCGGCGAGTGTGCCCAGCTGTGTCGCATGAAGTACGACCTGGTCGACGCCGACGGCCGCACCCTGCAGCACGACCGCTACCTGCTCTCGCTCAAAGACCTCAACCAGAGCCGACACCTGGAGGAACTCATCCAGGCCGGCGCCACGTCGTTTAAGATAGAGGGCCGGCTGAAGGACATGGCCTACGTGAAGAATGTCACTGCCGCCTACAGCCAGCTGCTCGACCGCTTCATCAGCCGTCACACGGACGACTACGAGCGTGCCTCGCTGGGCCGCTGCCGCTATACCTTCACCCCCGACCTGCGCAAGACCTTCAACCGGGGCTACACCACCTACTTCCTGAATGGCCGTCAGCCCGACATCTACTCCCCCGACACGCCGAAGGCCATGGGCGAGTTCGTTGGCACGGTGAAGGACCTGTGGCCACGTGGCTCCGAGCTGCGCGTGGCGGGCACCGCCTCGTTTGCCAACGGCGACGGTCTCTGCTTCATCGACGCCGACCGCCGGTTGCAGGGCTTCCGCGTGAACCGTGCCGAGGGCAACCGCCTCGTCGTGGCAGGACGGCTGCCCGCAGCCCTGCAGAAGGGCATGAGCCTCTACCGCAACAACGACCAACAGATGGAGCGCCTGCTGGCCGCGAAGAGCAGCGAACGCAAGATTCCCGTCACGATGGCACTCGAAACCACGACCGACGGCTTCCGCCTCATTGTCCATGACGGACGCCATGAACTGTCAGCCACCATCGTCTGCGAGCACCAGCAGGCACAGAAACCACAGCACGACAACATCGTGCGCGAGCTGTCGAAGCTGGGCAACACGCCCTACGAGTGTATCGAGCTGCGACTGCCCGAGGACTTCGACCTCTTCATCCCCGCCAGCCGTCTGGCAGAGCTGAGAAGGAAATGCCTGGAATCTACCACAGAGAAACCCACCCCCCAGGAACCCACCACTCTGGGCGGTGGCTCCTTGGATGTCGGGTCTCTGGGCGATGGCTCTCCGGGATACTCATCGAACGTCGCCAACGCTCTTGCGCGCCAGTTCTATCAGTCGCAGGGCATAGACCCATCGCCCGCCTTCGAGCTGCAGGAGCCTCAGGGCGAGAGCGTGCTCATGCAGTGCCGCCACTGCTTGCGCTATGCCCTCGGCCACTGCGTGAAGCACGGCGGCACACCGCCCACTTGGCGCGAACCGCTCTTCCTCACCCTGGCCAACGGACGCCGCTTCCGCCTGCACTTCGACTGCCGCAACTGTGTGATGCAGCTCGTCAGCACCTTAAGTTAGGAGACGACGCCAACAAAAGAGCGGGGGAAAATACAATAATGCATCCCTTTCAGGGTTATATAATGTATAAACGGGTGAATCATGGACTATGAACAGCAGATAATCCTGCCCAACGACGTTGCAGCCATTTCGCGCCTGGCCGAGTTCATCAACCGGGTCTGCGAGGCAGCAGGTGTGGACGAGGGCTTCACCATGCAGCTGAACCTGGCTGCCGAGGAGGCTGTGGTGAACGTGATGAACTATGCCTATCCGCCCGGCACGAAGGGCGACATAGAGGTGAGCTCACGCATAGCCGGCAACACGGTGACGCTCGTCATCCGTGACAGCGGCGTGCCCTTCGACCCGACGGCTAAGGCCGATGCCGACACCACGCTGACAGTTGAAGAACGTCCCATCGGCGGGCTGGGCATATACCTGGTGCGTCGGCTGATGGACAGCATCGCCTACGAACGCACGGCCGACGGGAAGAATGTGCTTACAATGAAGAAAGAAGTGAGTTCTTGAGTTTTGTAGTTTTGTAAGTTCTTAAGTGATAAGTGACGCTATAGTGTTTTGGGGACTCAGTATCCACGCTTGGATAACGATAGTCACTGTACTGAGCATTGTCGTGGTGATGATGCGTACGCGCATTCCCGCCGATGTTGCTTTTCTTGGCGCGCTCACTGTGCTGCTGGTTACGGGTGTGGTGAGCGAGGAAGAGGGCATGGCAGGCTTCGGCTCCGAGCCGGTGGTCATCCACGCCGCCTTTTTCGTCATCATCGCGGGGCTGCTGCAGTCTGGAGTGCTCTACTGGCTGACCACTAACCTGTTGGGCACGCCGCGCAACTACACCGACGCGCTGCGACGGCTCATGGTGCCTATCGCCGTGCTCTCGGCGCTGCTCAACGCCGTGAACGTGGTGGCACTCTTCATCGACGCGGTGAAGATATGGGCCCGCAAGCTGGACGTTCCCGCATCGAAACTGCTGCTGCCCCTGAGCTACGCCGCCACGCTGGGCGGCATGTGTACGCTGCTGGGCAGCTCGTCCAACCTCGTCGTGGCCGGTCTATACCTCTCGGCCACCGAGACGTCAATGAACGTCTTCGCACCGCTGGTGCCCGGCGTAGCCGTGAGCATCGTGGGCTTCATCATGATAGTGATGCTGCAGAAGTACATCCCCGAGCGCGAATCGCCCGAACAGTCGTTTGAGACCACGAGCGACTACACCGTAGAGCTGCTTGTGCCGACGGACAATCCCGCCGTGGGCAACACGGTGGAGGAGGCGGGCCTGTACGACGTGAACGGCGGCTCGCTGGTCGAGATAGTTCGCTTTGACAAGGAGATTATCATGCCCGTCTCGCGCGACGAATGGATTCTGGGCGGCGACCGGCTGATCTATGCCGGACAGATTAACGAGATTCTGGAACTGAAGCGCACCCACGGCCTGGCCGCCGCCGACCACCACGTGTGGAGCATGGACGATATTGACAAGAAGCGCACGATGCGCACGGCCTACGTCACCTTCGGCAGTCCCCTCATAGGCATGTCGATGACGCAGAGCAACTTTGAGCAGGAGAACGACGTGGTGCTCGTGGCCGTGGCCCGCCGGGGAAAGCGCGTTGAGGGCCAGCCGCGCCAGATACGCCTGCAGGCCGGCGACCTGCTGCTGCTGGAGTGTCCGCCAAAGGGCGAGGAGCAGCTGGAGCAGGCCAACAGGCGCTGCCTCACCTTCTTCGACTCACACTTCGTGCCCCAGCTGGGAGGGCGGACGGTGACGGCGGCCGTCATACTCATCACCATGTTCATCGTGTCCTACTTCCACGTCGTACCCCTCATGGCCATCACCATGCTGGCCGCCGGCGCCATGCTTATGACTGGATGCTGCCGCAAGCGGGAAGTCGTGAAATACATCGAGTGGGATCTGCTGCTCATACTGGGCTCGACGGTGGTCTTCTCCACAGCCATCACCAAGACGGGCATAGCCGAGGGCATCGCCACCAGCGTGCTCGACTTGTGCGGCACCAACCCCTACATTACTCTCGTGGTGATGTGCCTGCTGGCATCGACCGTCAGCGAGTTTGTCAGCGACGTGGGCGCCAGTGCCGTCTTCTTCCCCATCATGTTCCAGCAGGCACAGCTACTGGGCTGCAACCCCATGCCCTTCGTCATGTCGCTCATGATCAGCGTCACCCTGAGCTTCGCCTCGCCCATCGGCAGCTCCACCCACATGCTCATCTACGGTCCCGGTGCCTTCCGCTTCACCGACTTCGCCCGCCTGGGAGTCATCATGCACGTCGTACTCCTGACCGTAGCCATAGCAACGGTCTGTATAGTCTATCCCCTGTAATTAAGTTCTTGAGTTCTTAAGACATGTTCTATAAATTGACAAGACCGTGCCTGCCGCTCACCCCTCCCTTAAAGGAGGGGAAGGCGAAAGTCTGCGCCCTTTTGTTGAATATGTGGAATAAAAGTGTATCACATAAAATAAGAAACTATGAACATCAAGGAATTTACTGAATCGATTATTGAGGCGTATCTGGAGTGTGGAGGAAAAGTAGAACCAGACATCACCCTTCACTTGTTCCAGTTCGTTGAGAACAGCAAGGAGTGGTTGGATGAATACAATACGCTAAAGAACCACTACAAGGAAGTAAACCCTATGATTGGGCAAACGGTCAGGCAACATTTCGACCTCCGGAATAACAAGAAAGTAACAGTCAACGGGGAGTGTAGTTTATTGACTTCTTACACACGGTTTTACCAAAAGGATTAAAAACAACAAATCTAACTTTATATGCTCCTTTCTGTTGATGTGAAAGAGCCGTGGAAAAGTTGTCGTTGCACGTATTTTAAATGTAGAAAGGGTAAGGACAATCTACAAACCACGTCAGTGTTTGTATAAACGCCGACGTGGTTTGTACAAACGCCGACGTGGTTTGTACAAACACTGTCAGTGTTTATAAACTTGAGACCCACCCCCAGGGGCAGGCTGAGCGGCAGACTCTATTCTCTAATGAACTGATGGCCCAAGTGTGTTTTGGTGACGTAACGCCGAAGTCAGGAAGATAATTATAAAGCGACAAGTCCCAGCTTGACGACCGCCAAAAAGCTACTGGGGAAGGTTACGCCCGGAGGAACGGCTCTATGGCCGACAGATAGGGCGATGGTCGCCTCCTGACTTTGGCTGCATGGCATAGCCGTTAGGCCATAAATTAATTTTTTAACGAACTATTGTGCTAATATACAAATAGATATAGTGTTGTTCATCTCACGAGGTGTTTTTTGCCGCTGATAATGTAAACACCCTTGCTCATGACTGAGGAGTGCGCCTTACGGCCTTGCAGGTCGTAAGCCGTGTCATGAATGACAACATTCCCACGGATTTCTGAGATTCCTGTGGTGGTGGTGTCGTCAATGGCGGCGCCTTTGCTGTCGGCAGGGAAGTCTTCAATGTAAGCACTGTTAGCGGAAATCTCTGTGACAGTAGACTTCCAAAAGCCTACATTTCTTTCGTCAGAATAACCAAATGTAAGCACGCTGTTGGCAGCAACCTCCAAAGGTTCATTGGTACCCTTCAGTATTGAAGAGTGAGCAGAGAAGAGTGAAATATTCTCATCGAGCGTCTCCTTGTCAACAACGCGTGACAGCCATTCACAGGAGGTCAGGCTTTCGGTATTCACCAACACCGGTGTATCCTTAGGCAGGATGTCGGCGTCTACCTCCTCCTTCACCAGTTTGCCGTCCTCTATGCCTGTTACGACCCAAAGGGTGACTCCTTCGGGCACCTCGGCATTAAAGGGCAGACAGACGGTTGCCCAGCCTTCATCCAGGAAGGTGGTGGTGATGGGTGCCGGCAGGTTGATGTATAAGGGCTCCTTCGCCTTTCCCAGTCGGGTGTCACCTTTGAAGACGAGGGTGTCAGGGTCGTACTCGATGATGCGGCCTTTGGCCTGCTCGCCGTCAGCGTCTGGAATGAACACCTTGAAGTGGAGCTTGTCGTTGTTCTCTCCATAGACGGTCAGCATGAGCAGGCTGAAATACTTGTTGTTGAAGTCGGCGGGACTTTCCTTTCCACGGAGCTCGTCGCCGCAATAGACTGCCACGACGGCCTGGTTGCCCACCACCACGCTGTCAGGTGATGCCCACTCCCCGTTGACCATTTTCGCCATGAGCACATAGCCGGTGATGTTCATGGTGTTCTCGAATTTCGATTTGTCGACCGAGCCGAAGGGG
>CAMPCG010000054.1 GCA_946644025.1 uncultured Prevotellaceae bacterium
CCGGGGGAGGGTCTTTCGGGCCTAAAGGGTTCGTTTGGCCTCTTGCCATTCTCGTGCTCACCCTTATCTTTGGCTACTTTAGCCTTGACACCACTTTCGACTCGAACATTGCGAACATCAACTACATGAGCGCGCAGCAGCGGCAGGACATGGAGCGTCTTGCCAGCCTGAAGCCTCAGTGCGAGCAGACGGGCGACAGCGTTTACCGGCGCTTCCTCTGTCCTGAGCAGGAGCAACGCCGCCGCTTGCGCCTGTGGGACGACTTCACGGCGCGTCACGGTCAGACGCTGGAAGACGGTATACGCCGGGCGGCGACGGCCGAAGGCTTTGCCGACGGAACGTTCGACGATTTCCTCCTGCTGCTGCACCGCCATTACGAGCCCCGACCATTGGAACATTTCGCCCCGCTGCTCAGCACCGTCTTCGCACAAGACCAGATTGTCATTGCAGACGGAGAGGTCGTCGACGTGAGGGACATCAACTCCATGATTGTCACCCGCCTTTCCGACGACTTCAACTACATCGGTTGGGCCTGCGGTCTCATCGTGTTCCTCTTCCTTTGGTTCTCGCTGGGCAGCCTGGAGCTGGCCGTGCTGTCGTTCCTGCCCATGGCCGTCAGCTGGGTGTGGATTCTGGGGCTGATGTCGCTGTTTGACATTCACTTCAACCTGGTGAACATCATCCTTGCCACGTTTATCTTCGGTCAGGGCGACGACTACACCATCTTCATGACCGAGGGCTGCCAGTACGAGTACGCCTACCGCCGGCCTATGCTTGCCAGCTACAAGCAGAGCATCGTCCTCTCCGCCCTCATCATGTTCGTCGGCATCGGTGCGCTCATCTTCGCCCAGCACCCTGCGCTGCGCTCTCTGGCCCAGGTCACCATCGTGGGCATGTTCTCCGTGGTACTGATGGCGTGGCTGTTGCCGCCGCTCCTCTTCCGCTGGCTTGTGACTGACGGTCGCGGCTACCGTCGGCGTCCGCTGTCGTTGTCGCTGCTCTGGCACCGTCTGCGTGGCGAGCAGCCTGACACTGACTCCTACCTGCGCCACCTGGTCTACGACCGCTACCGCTACAAGGGATGGGCCATCAGCCGCGAAGTGGCCCGCAGCCTGCGCCAGTCGTCAATCGCCAATTTGCAATCGTCAAACTCCCTCGCCGTCGTCAACAGCGGCTATGGCGAGCTGCCCCTGCTGCTGGCCTTGCAGCATCCCGGCGCCACCGTCTATGCCCTTGAGGCCGACAGCGAAAAGCTCGACGTGGCCCGTCACAGCGCCGAGGGCCTTGCGCCGAACATCGTCTTCATCGAGACGACAGACCAGGAACAGTTAAGCCGGCTACAGGCAGAAACCCCCGACCTACAAATCATCCGACTATGAAAGAAAGAATCCGCACCCTCCTTGAAGAAGCCCTTCCCCTGGTGGACTTCGACTCCGACTTCCTCTTCAGCGAGCTCGACTCGCTGGGCGTGACCACCATCCTCATGCTCCTCTCCGACGAGTTCGGCATACACCTCGATGCCACCGACGCTACTCCCCGCAACCTGCGTTCGCTGGACAGCATCGTCGACATGGTGAAGCAGAAGGTAAGTGATGAGTGATAAGTGATGAGTGATAAGTGATAAGTGAGATGCATTTAGACAGCCTTGAAGACTATATTGCCTGTCATGCCGCCAGTCAGCCCGACAAGGTGGCTATTGTCTGCGGTTCGGAGCGTTGCACCTACGCCGAGCTTCACGAGCTCATAGAGTGCCGTGTCTCCCGGCTGTCGGCCTGCGGCAGTCCGGGTACCATCGTCACCCTGCGTGCCGAGCCCACCATCGACTTCCTCGTCACTTACTTTGCGCTCCACCGTTGCGGTCTTGTCGCCGCCCCCCTGGAGCGTGACCTGCCCGAGGAGGCGTTCCGGCGCGTGACCGCCGGGCTGACACTTCACCGCTGTCCTGAGGGAACGGCCGACGTGCTCTACACCACGGGCACCACAGGACGGTCGAAGGGCGTCATGGTGAGCCACCGCGCCATCCTGGCCGATGCCGAGAACCTCATTGCCGGACAGGGCTTTACACAAGACACCCTCTTCGTGGTCAACGGGCCGCTGAACCACATCGGGAGCCTCTCGAAGGTCTACCCCGTCGTGCTCCTCGGCGCAACGCTCATCATCGTCGACGGGCTGAAAGACCTCAATGCCTTCTTCAGCGCCTTTTCGTCTACCGCGGCCCGTCGCTTCGCCACCTTCCTCGTCCCCGCCAGCATACGCATCCTCTTGCAGCTGGCCCCCGACCGTCTGGCCGCCCTGGCCGACCGCCTGGACTTCATCGAGACCGGAGCCGCCGCCATGGCCCAGGCCGACATGGAGGCCCTCTGCCGTCTGCTGCCCAGCACCCGCCTCTACAATACCTACGCCAGCACCGAGACCGGCATCATCTGCACCCATAATTTCAATGGGGGTTGGGCGTTGGGTGCTGGCTGTCTGGGTCGTCCCATGCCCCATTCCGGCGTCCACATCACCGATGCAGGTCTCATTGCCTGTACCGGTGCAACGCTGATGACCGGCTATGTGGGCGAGCCGGAGCGCACGGCCCAGGTGCTGCGCGACGGTGTGCTCTACACCAGCGACGTGGGCACCATCGATGACAGTGGACGGCTGCACCTGCAGGGCCGTCAGGACGACGTCATCAACGTGGGCGGCTTCAAGGTGGCCCCCACGGAGGTGGAGGATGTCGCCATGAGTCACCCCATGGTGGCCGACTGCCTTTGCATTGCCGCCGACCATAAAATTACGGGAAAGGCTCTGAAACTTCTTGTTGTTCCAGCCGAGGGCGCCACGCTCGACAAGCGCGCCCTGGCCCGCTATCTCGCTTCGCACCTGGAAAGCTTCAAGGTGCCCCTGCTCTACGAAGCAACTGACAGCATACGCCGCACCTTCAACGGAAAGCCCGACCGGAAGTGGTATTCAGGGCCTCTGTAGCAGTTCGTTGCACGTGACCATGGTGCCGACGAGTACGCCCTGCATCCCGTGTGAGTTGATGTTCTGCCCGGTCTGAAAGAGATTGGGAATCTTGGTGCGGTGGGGCACACGTCCGGCCGGTCCGAGGCCGATGTCCTTGGCGATGCCGTACATGCTGCCGCGCTCCGTGCCGGTATAGTCGCGGTAGGTGAGCGGCGTGGAGGTGTAGAAGTGGGCTATGTTTGAGGTGATTCCCGGAAAATGTTTCTCTAATGACTCCAGCAGCTTCTGGGCCTTCCGGCGCTTGAAGTTCTCGTAGTCCTGGCCGCGGTGGCCCACCGTCGTTCCGGCCCATGCCGCCACGTCGTCCCACTGCATATAGGAGAGCACGACCCCCGTGCGGGCAAACTTGAGGGGGCTGGCACCAGAGGCCCCAGAGGCCCCCCCTTCTGCCCCCGGGGGGGCTACTATAGTTTTGCTGTTCAGGGGAGAGTCTATAGTAGCCCCCTCGGGGGCCGAAGGGGGGGCTTCGCAGAAGTGCATGTATAGGAATCCCTTGGGCCACGACTGCTCGTTGTAGTGCTCGCAGCCCCAGGGCGTGTCGGTGTTGTAGCCGTAGTAGTTGTGGTTCATGTAGGGCACGCAGCCCTCGCGGAAGTGCAGGTAGACGGCGAATACGCCTACGGTCTGTTCCATGGCGTTGACACGGCGGCGGAAGGCGGGCCGTATCAGGTGGGAGTCGGTCAGCTCGAGGGTGCGCATGGGGTGGATGCCGCTGATGACGAAGTCGGCGGCGTAGTAGTCGCCCGTGGCCGTCTCCACACCCGTGGCGCGGCTGTCGTCGCAGACAATCTTCACTGCGCGCTGGCGGGTGAACACATGTCCGCCGTAGCGCTCGATGGTGCCGACGAGCGAGCGGGCTATCGCGTCGCTGCCGCCGACGATGCGGAATGCGCTCTGGTTGTAGAAGTCCGTGACGAAAGCGTGGGTGGCGAAGGGCGTCTTGCCCCGCTCGGCGGCGTAGAGCGGCAGGTTGCCCACCAGCACCTTGGCCAGCAGCGGGTCGGTGATGAGCTCGTCGATGACGCTGTCGATGCTGCGCAAGGCCCCCCCTACGGCCCCCGAGGGGGCTTCTATAGTTTTGCCGTTCAGAAGAGAGCCTATAGTAGCCCCCTCGGGGGCAGAAGGGGGGGCCTTTGGGTACTGGTTGAGCAATGCTGAGGCACTGCTTACGCGCTCCACGGCGTCGAAATACCGGCAGAGGTTGTCCTTCTGGCGGGGGAAGTAGCTGGCCATCTGCTCGATGAACGCCTCCCGGCCATTGGCGAAGCGGAACTGCTGGCCACAGAGGCCGACAACCTCGTAGCCCGTAGGGTCGAGCTGCGAGAGGCTCACGTCGGCCTTCAGCCCGAGGTAGTCCATGATGCGGTCCATGGACTGCCCCTCGGCGGCACTGCCTATGAAGTGCATACCCGTCTCGAAGCGGGCACCGCCACGGCTGAAGCACTGTAGGCAGCCACCCGCCTGGGCACCCTGCTCCAGCACCGTCACCTCGAAACCGTTCTTGGCCAGGATGACGCCACACGTGAGGCCGCCAAGCCCCGAGCCTATGATGCAGACTTTCATCGCCGTAATGTTTTAATTCTAAATATCGGGACAAAGTTACGAAGAAGTAGGCAAACGGCCAAATAAACCGTCGTTTTATTATCTTTTATTTTTTTAATCTTTTAATCTTTCATTTATTTTGTGCTTTCCGAAAAACTGCCTAATTTTGCAGCGCACTTGTAGGAGGCGACGTGTCCCACGTCGCAATCCGGCAGATTGCTGCGGCGTGAGAAGCGTCGCCTCCTACTGCAAAGCGGTGTAATAACCATCAGTTATGTAGAAGACAGATTATGAAGAATCCTATTATGCGACTCCGAAATTGTCTTTTGGCTGTTCTCTTCGGCTGCCTTGCCGCGCCGTTTCCCTGCTCGTGCAGCAGCGACGCCGAAGAGAACGTCGACATGAAGAGCATCAGGGACTGCGCCGAGCTGGAAGTGGCCGAGTTCTCCTTTCACAAGATTATTGTGGAGCGGAGCAGGGTCAGCGCCCTGTCCATACGCGGGGTGGGATTTGCCAGTCTGCCCGAGAAGACCCTCATCCTGCCCGTCGACGTGAGCGTAGTGGGTAAGATAGACTTCTCGGGGGTGACGAGCGACAACCTCATCGCGGGCGACGACGGCGCGGTCACCTTCGTGCTGCCCGACCCCACGTTTCATGTACTCTCCGTGCAGCCCGACTACACGATGCGCGGCAAGGCCTCGAGGGAGCAGTGGTATCGCGGCGGGCGATTCACCGACGAGGAGATAAGACGCTATGCGGCGCAGGCCTGCGACTCCATCATGACCCGGCGCGCCCTGCAGATGATGGCCGACCGCAGCCGCGACAATGCAGCCACCATCCTCATACCGCTGGTCTCCACGGCAACGGGAGTGCCCATGGAGAAGGTCACCGTACAGTTCCGCTCGGACCTGAACGCCTCGGCGGCAACGCTGAAAGACGGCAATATGATTATCTTCAAGAGAAGGGAATAAGCAGAGAGGGGGCTTTTTAATCTTTTAAACCTTTTGATATGTCACGACTTTTGATTACAGCGATAAAGATTGGTCTCGTCGTCCTCGTCGCCCTGTGGGTCTACCGATGGGTGACGGGCGTACCACTGGTGAGCCTGTTCCACCGTGAAGAGAAAATGGAGAAGACGGCCACCGTGTTGCGCAGCATAGAAAACACCAACCGGTGGGTGCTGCTCACCGTTGAAGACGAAGAGGTGGTGATAAAGGAACACACGCTGGGCAACGTGGCCAAAATCTATCCGTCGGTCTACGAGCTGGGCATTGAGCTGGACGACAGCGATGACTGGTTCGTGATAGAGGAGACGGACAGCAGCAAGACGGCCCGCCTGACGCTGCCCCCCATAAGAATCCTCAATCCGAACGGAATAGACGCCACGAAGGTGAACAACGTCTACGGTGATGCCGACGACGCCGAAAAGATTGCCATGCAGAAGGAGGCCGAGATAAAGCTCAAGCGGCGCGCCCTCTCAGACGCTAACATCGTGGCGGCCAGGATTAACGCCGAAAAGCTGTTCAACAACCTCTTCAGCATCATGGGCTGTGACCGCGTCGAGATTGAATGGAGTGGGAAGTGAGAGGTGAGGGGGTGAGCATACCTTAAACTAACCAATTCCCGTATTGTTTCTTTCCGGAGGGGATTTCTTAACCCATTTCTTCCCCGTCCTCCCGCCCGCAAAGCTATCGTAGCCCCCTCAGGGACCGAAGGGTGGGGCTTCCCCCCTTGAAAAGTTGCCTTTGCCCGTATATTAAATAGGTAAAGGGTAGGGACAATCTATAAACGCTGTCAGTGTTTGTACAAACACTGACAGCGTTTATAGAAACGCCGACAGCGTTTATACAAACACTGACGTGGTTTGTAGAAATACCGTCGGCGCTTAGCTACCGCTGTCAGTTCTGTATTTCACGAATCACATCGTCAACGATGTACCTGTCGCCAAAAGTATAAAGGAGTGTTGACGGGTCGTGCAACCGCTCGTTTGTTTTGGAAGTATAGAATATGTCCAACGCCCTTTCGGGCGAAACGTCAAGCCGTTCAGCAAGTAGCGTAACGATACGTCCTATTTTGTTCCACATTAAGAGGTCGCTCAACATAGTAGGTAGGCTATTTGATGATTACCGATTTCTGGAATTACAGATATTTGTCGACTACTTCCTGCCGGAGGATGCAGATCTGGTTATTAGGCTGGTGCCTGGACAATTCGCGCAGCGCTTTCTCTTCGCTGATTTGCCCGGCTTTGAAGGCTTCCACAGTGTCGATAACTCGGTCGTTTGCCACGCCGCCCTCTATGACATCATATTTTTTCCACATTTTCATGCCGTCACGGCTGTCAATAATGAAGTGCAGCCACTCGCTGTCGTACAGGCTGAACTTCTTGTAACGGAACTTGTGGATAACATTATCAAAGTCGAACAGGTATTCATTGATATATGCCTGTCCGTCCATCTGGTATCTTGCTTTTATATTGGCCCATGTCTTAGCCTGAACCCTAATGTCAGTCACATAAAACCCTTTGCCAAAGTCAAGGTTCTCGCGCCCCACATGAACTAATGGATTCCTCACCTCCTCGGCTGCTCCGTGATATACTTTCCTCATTGCCGTTTTGCTGTTTTTGCCTCCCAGATGTCAAGGGCGCCGAGCACATCTTCCGTCACGTGTTCCCGGCTTTGCGTGTGAAGACCGTCGTAGCATTTGAGGATGAAACCGTCTATCAGTCCTACGTCTTTCATCCTTCGGTACATCTCTGTGGTTGAGATATTCCTCTGCCGCGCTGCCGACTCGATGCATGAAGAAACGAATATCATCCGGCTTTCGCGTTTTTCCCTTGCCCTGCTTTGTCTTACTCTCAATGTCATGGTTTGCAATTTGTTGGCAAAAGTAAATAATTATTCCGAGAACAACAAATTTTCGTGCGCTTTTCTTTGCTGATTCACAAGAAAAGTGCCGTTGCAACGTGGCCGATGGTTTATGGCCGCAGTCTTTCCATGCGGTTGCACAGGGCGTCGTACCACTCCATGTAGCGTTGGCGCAGACGGCGGGCCTGTTGCAGGGTGTCGCCCATGGCGTCGAGCTCGGCGCGGCCGATGGGCTGCGCCACCTCTATATATATAGGGCTCTTGTGGAGGGTGTAGCTCCGCTTGGGCAGCACCTTGCCGGGGCCGTAGAGACAGGCGGGGAGAATGTCGAGGCCCAGCTGCTGGGCAATGTGGAAGGCTCCCTGGTGAAACCGGCCTATGCGGCAGTCGGGCGAGCGGGTGCCCTCGGGGTAGACGGCGATGCTGTAGCCCCGCTCCACGAGCGAGCGCAGACGGGGCAGGAGCGCGTCGAGGCCCTGGCTGACGGGGTAGTACTCGGCCTGGCGGATGATGAAGCCGTAGAAGGGGTTGTGCCACACCCAGTCGTTGGTGAGGAAGATGATTTTCGGCGTGAGGGCCATGAGACACATCAGGTCGAGGTGTGACTGGTGGTTGCAGATGATGATGTGGGGTGTGTCGAAGGCTTTGGCGTCGGCCACGTGGCTGGAGAACGGTGCTCCAGGAATGCCGATGCGCTGCATGACGACGCGCGAGAGCCATTGCAGCAGACGGTGGATGTTTGTGCGTTTACGCTCGGTCATAGGGCCCAGCTTCACGTAGAGCCAAACGGCGGGCGTGAAGACGAAGACGGAGAAAAAGACGAAGAAGAGCAGCGAGCCGAGCGTGCGCACATACTTCATGAGCCACCGCCACAGGCGCAGCGGCAGCCCGTAGACCACGGCGAGGAAGCAGAGCACGGTGTTCAGCAGGCTGATGCGGGCGAAGTCCTTACCGGGACGGAAGTGGCTGACGCGCTCATGGGCGGGCGGGTAGTAGACGTCGATGTCGATGGGCACAAGCTCCACGCCGTGCCACGAGGCGAAGACGAGCAGCTCGAGCTCGGCCTCGTAGCGTGAGGTGAGGAGATTTAGGAGAGGGAGCTTTTGGGGGCGAGAGGTGGGAGGTGAGAGGTGGGAGGACTGTCCTTCCGCAGGTCTGACCTCTGACCTCTCACCCCTCGCTCCCCACCCCCCAAGTCTGCCGTGGCTCAGGGGATAGAGTCGGTAGCCGGTCTGGGTGTCGGGCAGACGGCGGCCCGTCTGCACGTAGAACCAGAAGTTGGAGAATCGGTTGGCAAAGCGGCTGCCGCGGCTCTGCTCCTTGCCCTCCATGCGGCGGCTGCCAATGATGAGGGCGCCGGGATGCTGGCGGTTGGCTTCCAGGAACAGGGGAATGTCCTCGGGATAGTGCTGGCCGTCGGCATCGAGGGTGATGGCGTAGGAGAACCCCAGCTCCAGCGCCTTCTGAAAACCTGTGCTGAGGGCGCGCCCCTTGCCCCGGTTGCGGTCATGGGTGACGATGGTGAGGGTAAGCCCCACCCCCGAGGCCCCCCCTACGGCCCCCGAGGGGGCTTCTATAGTTTTGCCGTTCAGGGGAGAGACTATTGTAGCCCCCTCGGGGGCAGAAGGGGGGGCCTCACCCTCGGGGACAGAAGGGGGGGCCTCGGGGGTTTTTAAGAGTTTCTCTCTGACGTTATAAGTAGAGCCGTCGTCGACCACGATTACGTCGTCGCACTCCTGGAGCGTACGGCGGACGACGTCGGCCAGCGTACCCTCGTTGTTAAACGTCGGGATAATCACGCAGATGCCTCGGTCGCGGAGCAACTTCTTTTGTTTCGTCTTGTCACTCATCGAGAGGCGTGAATTTATAATTAATATGGTGGCGCTTGTCCTCGTAGATGGAGTCGCCCTGCTCAATGCGCTTTATCACCTCGCGGATATCGCGGCGCAGCACACGGCGTATGTACCAGCGGTCCAGCTGCTTCACCACCGAGTGGAGCTTCACCTTGTCCTTGCGGCGGTCGTAGGTGAAGTCGAGGGCGGTGATGCCGAACTCGTTGAAGAGGCTGCCCTTCACCGTCTCGTCCTCGCGCACCACCACCAGCACGCCGCTGACGTAGCCGCGGGGCATGGAGATGGAGGCAGAGAAACGGGAGACGGAAGGCCCAGAAGCCCCCCCTTCTGCCCCCGAGGGGGCTACGATAGTCTCTCCCCTGAACGGCAAAACTATAGAAGCCCCCCCGAGGGCAGTAGGGGGGGCCTCGTGGGCCTTGATGGGTCTGCTACTCAACAGCAAAAGTACGAGGAGCAATCGTATCATTCTTGCGTATGTTCTTCAGGTCGATGAGGGTCTGGTCGCCGTTCTTCTCTATCAGCTCTACGCACGAGACGGTGGCCTGGCGGCGGTCGAAGTGCAGGATAATCTTCTGGAACATCTGCTTCAAGTCCCGCCGCTGGGGCAGGAGCGTGGCCGTCCATTCGCCACCGGTGGCCGAGAGCGTGGACTTGAAGGTGCGCTCGTCGCCGAGGCAGTCGCCCACCACGCTGCTCAGCATGATGCGGGCAATCTCGCGGAAGAGCTTGTTGCGGCTCACGTCGATGACATCGCTGCGCTCGCGGTTCTTCAGCAGCACGCGGTCGCCGTTCATGATGAACGTGTACTGGTAGGGCTTCGTGTACTCCCAGCGCAGCTTGTCCTTCTGGCTGTAGTACATGCGGCCCTGCGACGTCAGCTTGTCGTTGAGCATCTTCAGCTGCTTCGTCTGCACGAAGTCGCACTGAAGGGTTGTCGTCGACCGGGCAGCAGCGGCTATCTGCTGCCTCATCTGCGCCTCGCTGTCCTGGGCTACAGCCGTGAGTGAGGTCAGCACGACCATCAGGATTGTCAGGAGTCTCTTTCTCATTTGGCAATCAATATACATCCTAAAACGATTAGTGACACGCCCAGCCAGTGTGTCACGCTCACCTCCTCATGGAGAAACACGACGGCCGCCACCATGGCCATCACGTAGCTGAGGCTCGACATGGGGTAGGCCATGCTCAGGGGGAATGTCTTGATGATATACATCCACAGCAGCGAGGCCGCACCGAACAACAGTCCGCAGAGGGCAAACTGCCAGTTGCCCAGCAGCGACAGCCAGAACGAACGCGACCAGGAAAATGCGGGCAAACGCATGAACGACAGCTTCAGCATCACCTGGCCACCGACAAGTATCAGTGACTGGATGAAACTGTAGACAAATAATCGCCACATCATGTCTTACGGGGGCTGGGGGTTAATATATTCGGGGGAATCCCGGCGGGATGACACCCTCGTCGAAGTTCAGGTAATGGTGGCTGTGCTCGGAGACGCGCTTCTCCACGGGCGGCAGCGTCATGTAGTCGCCGTAGAGGCAGGTGAGGTAGCCGTCGTAGTCGCGGGGAATGACGACGGTGGTGTCGGCGAAGGGCACCTCGATGGTGTCCTCGAACCACTCGCGCTTGAAGATGCGGCCCGCCCATTGGGTGACGCACACCGACTTGTCGCCGTCGAACGAGGAGTACCACGCCTGGTAGTCCATGAACTGCTTCAGCAGCCAGCCGCGCAGGGGGCGCGAGAGGAGCACCTCCAGCTTGTACTGAGCCTTGGCCCGGTCGCCGCGCAGCAGGTCTTTCCACAAGTCGGCAGTGGGAATATGGCTCACCGACTTCAGGTAGTGGTAGAACTTCTTCTGGCTGCGGCGCTGGATGGCCGTCAGCTCGGCATCGCTGCACGAGAAGTTGTCAAGGGCGAAGAGGTCTACGTAGATGCCCATGAGGAAGGGGAACTGCTCTTCCTCCCAGAGCGTGGTGTTCATGTCGGAGACCTTGGCAAAGGGCAGGTAGTAGCCCTTGTCGCGCAGCGAGAGCACGTCGAAGCCCTCGCGGCGCGCCTCGGCCTTCAGGTCGAGCAGCCGTTCGTAGTCCTGCCGGGGCAGGTAGATGTCGATGTCGTCGTCCCAGGGAATGAAGTCTTTGTGGCGAACGGCTCCGAGCACCGTTCCGCCACAGGCCACATAGCGCAGGCCGTGACGGCGGAGGAAGTCCACCGTGAACTTAAAGACGTGGAGGATGTGGTCCTTGAAGAGTCGTCCCTGGTCGTCAGCCTGGTGCATAGTCAAATCATGTTAAGGAACTGTTCGGCACACCACAGCTGCCACTTCTGGTTGCCCGTGAGCTGGTCCATGGGAATGTCGCGCCGGAACTCCGGCCGCTTCGGGCCTTCCCAGTAGCGAAACACGGTGTCGACGGGTCTGGGCATGGGAATCTTGAAGGGGATTTCCAGGTCGGGATATTTCATGGCGTAGAGTCCGCGCACCAGGTACTTCGGCTCTCCGTTACGCACACGCTCCATGTCGAGCGGCTCGGCCATGACGAGCTTGGCGTAGGGGTCGTAGTAGGGCATCCAGGCGGCTCCGAAGGCATTGAGGTAGGAGCCGCTGCTCTCCACGGCGAACACGTCGTCCATGAATCGCATCACGTCGATGCCGTCCGCTCCCTGCCGGTAACGCTCAAAGAGCTCCGACTGGTCGACGGGATTGGCAAGCACCAGCCGGGGGTCGAGGAAGGTGTATCGCCTGACGAAGGCGTCGAAGGTCCACTCGGGCGAGATGAGCTTGTCCATGCCGCCGAAGATGAGGTCGGCGCTCTCGCCCACAATCATCAGCTGCACGCCGTCGGCCTTGGCCATCCTGGCGGCCTTGTAGATCTGCGGC
>CAMPCG010000055.1 GCA_946644025.1 uncultured Prevotellaceae bacterium
TTATTGAGCGTTGACGCTTTCAGCGTCTTATACGGGTTTATGCGGATAATCATACTATTTTATGAGGGTTATTCCACGGGAACGAGCTTGATGAGCATCACGATGCTCTCAGCCGAGCCCTTGGTAATCACATATTTCGTTCCGGCGTCGATGGCGATGGGCTGCATCTCGTAGTAGGCGCCCTCGGTGTTCACCGTTCCCGTGGCGGTGGTGGTCTTGCCGTTCAGCGTCACGTCGCGTCCTGTCTTGGCGGTGGCCAGCACCAGCGTCATCTGGTAGTCCTTCTGCGGGGTGAAGGTGATGCTGCCCTTCGAGTTGAGCTTCACGCCTTTCTTGTAGTAGGTGCCCTCGTAGGTAGCCTTTCCGTCGCCATAGTCTCCGCCGACGGTGAACATGCTGTTCGACGGCGCACCGTCGAAGGAGGCCAGGATGGTGCCTTCGGGGGTCTCGGTGTTGCCGGGATCGTCGGGGTCAGTGGGAGTGCCGGGGTCTACAGGAGTCTGCTCTTCGCCGAAGAATCCCACGAGGCTCGTCTTGTAACTGTCTATCATACTGCCCAGTACGCTGTCGTAGGCCGAGTCTTCGTCGTCGTTGCCTACGTTGTCCTTGAAGGTGTAGTGGAAGTCGCCG
Source organism: uncultured Prevotellaceae bacterium (assembly GCA_946644025.1). The sequence continues at coordinate 631 of CAMPCG010000055.1, forward strand.
TGGTTCAGACGTCCGGCACCGTAGTAGCCGGTGACGATGGCGGGCACGTCGGCGGCAGCGTCGGCGGTGTAGTCATACATGAGCTGGGGGTTGGTGTCGAAGTTGTTGTAGGCGTAGGGCCCGGCCAGCACCTCGGCCACGACCTTGCCGCTTTCGTTTTTCTTCTCGAAGTGTGTGAGCAGCGTCTCGTCGGTAATCTGCTCGTCGCGGCTGCCGGCCTCGTAGGCGTCGAAGCCCGTGGCGGCTGCGCTCTTCTGGGTGTAGTAGCTGAAGTGCGGGGCCGAGCGGTCGAAGTAGTTGCCGTAGGCCTTGATGAATCCCGGCTGCTCGTCTGAGAACGTGCCGCTGCCCAGGGCGTCGGTGCCCTGCAGAGAGTTGAGGATGGGCTTCTTGGTCTTCAGGAAGTAGTTGCCCTCGACGAAGACGCTGCTGCCCGTGGTGGCTCCCACGCCATACTTGGCCACGTTGTCGAAATAGTTGTTCCACACGTGTACGCTCATGGTGCGCACGCGGGGGTGGCGTGAGTCAGAGTGGTCGAACCAGTTGTGGTCGTAGCTGATGTAGTTGGGTCCCGTCTCGTTCTTCATGCCGAACATGTTGGTCTTGCCGGTGTCCCAGTATCGGTTGTAGCTCACGGTAATCATCTTCGAGTCGGTCTTCACGTCCACCTGTCCGTCGCCCTTGTCGTGGTCGCCGCTGCCGTGCTTGCCGTAGAAGAAGTCGCAGTGGTGTACCCAGATGTTCGAGTTGTCGGTGTCCATCGATATGCCGTCGTCCATGCAGCGCATGATGGCCAGGTTGCGGAACTCCACGCCCTTGCAGTTGCGCACCAGGAAGCCGAAGCCCCGCAGGGTGGCGTCGTCGCCAATGCCCTCGAAGGTGATGTTCATCTCCGAGTCGGCCTTCTTGCCCTTCACCTGCAGTCCCTCGGCCGAGGAGCTGATGGCGTCGAGGTCGTCTTTCTCCACCAGGCCGATGAAGCGGAAGGCGATGGGCGTCGTGTCCTGTCCCTTCTGGTAGGCGTCGATGATGGCCTGCAGTCCCACGCAGGGGTTCGTCTCCGCCCCTGCCACGTTGGTGCTGATGGTCTTGGCCGTGCTCTTCGTGACGTACATCACCTTGGCCCCCTGCTTCAGCGTGCCGTCGGCCTTGTAGGCTCCGGGGCAGTAGCCGTTCATGAAGGCGAAGCCCTGGCGCGGATAGCTCACCACGTTCAGGTTCTTCACATAGCTGGGACCACAGGTGGGCAGCGCGCCGTCCTCGCCGTCCTCAAAGACAGGCTCCACCTTCAGGTCGTATTTCCCGGCAGCGAGGCCCACCACGTCGACACGTCCGTAAGTGCCGTAGTTGCGCACCAGCTTGCCGTCAACCTTCGTCCAGTCGGCATACCGCCCGCCTACGATGTAGACATTGTAGGCGACGGCTCCCGGCACGAGTTCCCATTTGGCATAGAGCGACTCCTGCCAGCCCTTTGCCTCGGTAATCTCTGCACAGCCGTTCTCTATCACCGTCTCCTGTCCGGGCTGCGGCTGCGCTCCGGCCAAGATGCCTATCACGGTGGCAATATCGGCCACGTCCACCGTTTTGTCTGTGTTCACGTCGGCTGCCAAGACGATGGCCTCGTCTTTCACTGCGCCGGCCATCACGTCGATAATCGTGGCGATGTCGGCCACGTCCACGCCGCCGTCGCCGTTCACGTCGCCCGGGCCTTTAGGACCATCACTCTGCCTCACCACGGCCGACGCAGCGAGGCTCATCGACAGCAGCACAACGGCTGCAAGCATGTTCTTCTTCTTCATAGTGTAATTATTAGCAGTTTAAGTTTCGCGTTTGCTCTGGCATAGAAAGTAGCAAATTGTGCCGCCGCCCAGGAATAGGGTAGGGGGGAGCACATTTCGCATCCTAATAGTTATTACACCGCTTTGCAGTAGGAGGCGACGTGTCTCACGTCGCAACAATCTGCTGCATTACGGCGTAATACACGTCGCCGCCTCCTTGTGCGCTGCAAAGGTAGCACAAAGAATCGAGACCCCAAAATTTTGCAAGATTATTTAGTAGTATGGACGAAATAATCATAATTTTGCTTAATATTTTCCGACTTTTCTTGGCAGTGTGACGAATAATGAATAATTTTGTTCGCCAAAAAATGATAAAAGGTGGCCATGAAGAATATCTTTGCGGATGCCGAGCGCACAAACATTCATGTAAGACGCTTAACATTTTTACCAAAATAATAATTACCAAAAAACTATGAAAATCTACCAGACAAACGAGATCAAGAACATTGCACTCATCGGCAGTGCGGGTAGCGGCAAGACCACTCTTGCCGAGGCATTAGTCTACGAGGCCGGCATCACCAAGCGCCGCGGCACCGTGGAGGGTAAGAACACCATGAGCGACTACTTCCCCGTGGAGCAGGAGTATGGCTACTCCGTCTTCTCCACCGTCTTCCACACCGAGTGGAACGGCAAGAAGCTCAACTTCATCGACTGCCCGGGCAGCGACGACTTCGTGGGAGGAGCCATCACCGCCCTCAACGTCACCGACCAGGCCGTCATCCTCGTCAACGGGCAGTATGGCCCCGAGGTAGGCACGATGAACGCCTTCCGCACCACCGACAGGCTCCAGAAGCCCGTCATCTTCCTCGTCAACCAGCTCGACCGCGATAATTGCGACTACGACCAGATACTCCACCAGCTGCAGGAGACCTACGGCAACAACTGCGTCCCCGTGCAGTACCCCGTGGCCTGCGGCGCCGGCTTCAACAGCATCATCGACGTGCTCATCATGAAGAAGCTCACATGGAAGCCCGAGGGCGGAGCACCCACCATCGAGGACATTCCCGCCGACCAGATAGACAAGGCCAAGGAGTGGAAGGCAGCCCTCGTCGAGGCCGCCGCAGCTGGCGACGACACGCTCATGGAGAAATTCTTCGAGACCGAAGACCTCACCGAGGACGAGATGCGCGAAGGCATACGCAAGGGCCTCGTCACACGCAGCATCTTCCCCGTCTTCTGCGTCTGCGCCGGCCGCGACATGGGCGTGCGCCGACTCATGGAGTTCCTCGGCAACGTGGTGCCCTTCGTCAGCGAGATGCCTAAGGTCAAGACCGCAGCAGGAGTAGAGGTGGCCCCCGACGCCGCAGGCCCCGAGTCGCTCTTCTTCTTCAAGACCGGCATAGAGCCCCACATCGGCGAGGTCTCCTACTTCAAGGTGATGAGCGGCACCGTCAAGAGCGGCGACGACCTCACCAACGCCGACCGCGGCTCGAAGGAACGCATAGGCACACTCTACGCCTGCGCCGGAACAAACCGCGTGCCGGTAGACCAGCTCTGCGCAGGAGACATAGGCTGCACCGTCAAGCTCAAGGACGTCAAGACTGGCAACACCCTCAACGGAAAAGACTGCACAGAGTGGAAGTTCGACTACATACAGTATCCCAACTCCAAGTTCTCACGCGCCATCAAGGCCGTCAACGAGAGCGAGACCGAGAAGATGATGGCCGCCCTCAACAAGATGCGCCAGGAAGACCCCACATGGGTCGTGGAGCAGAGCAAGGAGCTGCGCCAGATCATCGTACACGGACAGGGAGAGTTCCACCTGCGCACACTCAAATGGCGCATGGAGAACAACGAGAAGATACAGATAGAGTACCAGGAGCCCAAGATACCCTACCGCGAGACCATCTCGAAGATGGCACGCGCCGACTACCGCCACAAGAAACAGTCGGGCGGTTCGGGACAGTTCGGCGAGGTACACCTCATCATAGAGCCCTATACCGAGGGCATGGAAGACCCCGTCAGCTTCACCATCAACGGACAGGAGTTCAAGATGAACATCAAGAGCAAGGAAGAGATTGACCTCGAGTGGGGCGGCAAGCTCGTCTTCATCAACAGCGTCGTCGGCGGAGCCATCGACCTGCGCTTCATGCCCGCCATCCTCAAGGGCATCATGCAGCGCATGGAGCAGGGACCCCTCACCGGCAGCTACGCCCGCGACGTGCGCGTCATCGTCTACGACGGAAAGATGCACCCCGTCGACAGCAACGAGCTCTCCTTCATGCTCGCAGCACGCAACGCCTTCTCCATGGCCTTCCGCGAGGCAGGACCCAAGGTCCTCGAGCCCATCTACGACCTCGAGGTGCTCGTGCCCGCCGACTACATGGGCGACGTCATGAGCGACCTCCAGGGACGACGCGCCATCATCATGGGAATGGACAGCGAGGCAGGCTACCAGAAGCTCAACGCCAAGATTCCCCTCAAGGAACTGGCCAGCTACAGCATAGCCCTCTCCTCCATCACCGGCGGACGAGCCTCCTTCCAGACAAAGTTCTCCAGCTACGAGCTCGTGCCCAACGACATACAGCAGGCACTCATCAAGCAGCACGAGGAGGAAATGAAGGACGAGGAGTAAGCACCCCCGGGGGCAACCTCCACACACACACTACAAAAGCGGCTCCCTGCCAAGAGGTCTGGAAAAGACCCCGGCAGGGAGCCGCCGTTTTTCGGTCTGATTTTGCTTACAACGCCCAACGCTCAACACCCTACACATCCATTCATGTAATATGTAATCATGTAATGTTTTCGCCTTTACGCTGAAAATAGGGGGATTCGCGTGTAATGTTTGCGAATCCCCCCTTGCACACCCCTGCGGGTTTATCATTGGTCAATCAGCTCGTTATAGATTTTTGCGTCGAAGCAGGGACACGCCTTGCCTTTGTCTAAGTCGTTGTGGCCGATGATTTTCGTCTGAGGGAAACGTTTCCTCAAATAGCGAAGTACTTGCGCCAAGGCTTTTGACTGTTCGACCGTTCTTGTATCGCTTGTGATGCCGTTTTCATCAAGACCTCCCTCCAGGCAAACGCCTACTGAGCAATGGTTCCAGCCCTTGACGTGAGCGCCCTGGTAGAACAGTGGCCTCCCCCATTCGACGTTGCCGTATGAGTCTATATAGACATGATAGCCTATCATTTCGAAGCCTCGCTGTCTGTGCCACTGGTCTATTTCTCGTGGCGTGGTGTCTCGCGTTGTTTTTGTAGCCGAGCAGTGAATGACGATGTATTTCACTTTGTCAGGTTCCAAGTACTTCATGTTAATTAGGGGATTTCGTTAAACTTCTTAGTGTACTTTTTGTCATTTTTCTCTATTAGACCGTCGTTCAACCATCGTAAAATAGTAACACGTGCGTTTCCAATATTTCTGCACAGTCCGTTGCTTACAAGCTTTTCAGCTTCAAACTCCTTTGGCAGTGCCGCGAAAGCATCCCTGATTTTGCTCGACCTTCGGCGCGGCACGAACTGAGACTTTTCGCGTTCCTGTGCCTCCATGACCATGTTTCCGAACATACGTATCTGAGCCATGAGGCACCAGTCGCCTATGAGCCTTGCAAACTCCAGGTCGCTGTCGTCGACGGTCAGCATCTGTCCCTTGCGCGCTGCTCCTGTCTGCCGGAGCACCATCCTTACGAGCGTGTAGCGCATCATGATGACGGGAATACGCTTGCGGAAATAGTCAAGGCAATAGTCCTGCTCCAATCGTGCTTCGTCGGTCAGTTTCCTCTCGTAGTCGTAGCAGAAATCGACAAGACGGTCTGCCTTCAGCTCGCCCCGTACTTGCTCCAGCGTGATTCCCACCGAGCGCAGAAAGCACTCGCGCTCATGGTCTCTGACCGCTGCGCGGCGTTCTATCATGGCGAAGTCGTTTGACGGCATGGGGAAGAGCACCAGTCGCGTGACCAGTCCGTCGAGCACCATCGAGGGCTTTATCTTTCGGCTCATGCTTTCCGGCGTGCCCGTTATCACTTGGTTCCAGTTCACCTGTATGATGCCGTTCACGCTCTGGTCGTTGGCATAGTCCACGCCCGCATACTCGTTGTGGAACGATTTCAGCTCCAGGTCGTTCTTTCCCGCCCATGAGCCTTGCTGTGCCCTGAGGGCTGTTGCCAGTTCGGGCTCCATGGTGTAGATGTGCAGGTGTAGCGGTGTCTGTCCGTCGGGCGACTGCGCCTCTGCGTCGATGGCATCGGTCAGTCGGCGGTAGAGCATGGCGTTGCTGATGGTCGACGGCACGTAGCGTATGCAGGGGTGCTGTTGCTCGGGAGCCTCGGCCTTGGCGTTCTTCGAGCTGACGCTGCGTTTCTTCATGTCCTCCTTGTACTGGCGTTCCCACTCTCGGCCTACGCGGTCGCTGGCCAGCATCGGGGCCATGATGAGCCGGTCCATTTCGGTGAGGAAGCTTTTGCCGCTGGCTGCTGCGCCTACGATGTAGACCAGATAGGACAGGCGGTAGTCCTTGCCGTCGAAGTGCTCCCACCAGCAGCGCGTGAGGTACGTGCCGAACATGGCTCCCGCGGCCAGCACTCCCGCCAGCTTCAGGTTGTCGGGCAGCGGCGCTACAGCCTCCTGAAACCCTGGGGACTTTTCCAGAAGAGGCTTAAGTCGAGACCACCACGCAGCGTAATCGATTTCAGGCTGTTTTTCAGCAGCGTTGTCGTCGACAGGGGCAGCATTGAGTATACCCATACCTGATAGCACAGCTTTGAACCTTTTAGGTATGGTGTTATATCGTTGAAGGGAACAAGCGTCACTTGCAATACGCTCGATTTCAGCCTGTCCGCGCTCGCTGACGATGTCGGCACCAGCCGGGCACTCTGCAAGAATCCGCGCGAGTAAGTGTGGATTGAAGTCGGTAATATAGCGTAGGTCGCAAGCCAGTCGGTACAGTGTCTGATGACGGTCTCCAGCTTTTGGCTCGCCTCCGTTTTGCTTGAACCAAGCAGCCGCGATTTCATTGTAGGTCTTGCCATGGTAGGTCAGAATGTTTCGTCCATCATTGCTTCCATCTTGCTTACCGTCCAGCGGTAGGGCTTTAACAGTCGGTCGCGCAGTTCCAGCATCGCCACTATGGGTATTACCAGCACTATCACCAGCACCGAGAGCGCCGAGAGTGCGAGGGTTAGAAGTGGGGCGGCTATCGTTGCTCCGATACTGATGGCCATAAACTTTATCATACTCTTGATTTTCATAGTTGAATAGTTTTGGGTTGTTGATGTATAATATATCGTCGAGCTTCGGGCAGAACGAGCAGCGGCTTGCGTCCTTGCAAGCCTCGTCGGGCTCCACGCCAAGCTTCTTCGAGAGTGCCGCCTGGTTGTCGGCAATGTTTCCCACCTTCGCGTCGGCCATGGCCACGAGGCGCAGCCCCCTGCCGCTGGGCGTTACGTGGACGAGCAGTATGCCGTGCTTTTCGCAAAAAGCCTGTTTCTCCTCCTGCGTCATGTTCTCGCCCTTGGGAGCGACCCACGAGGCGAAGAGCTTCAGGGGGTCGTCTACATGGTCTACGTCGAGCATGAACAGGCCGTTGAGCACCACGGCGCCCTGCTTGCGCCACCGGCCCATGTAGCCTTTCTTGGACTGCGTGGGCGTGAAGGTCGATGCCTGGTACATCAGCACGGGTAGCCCCGTCTTGTATTTCGATATACACTGCATCTGCTTCTTCAGCTCGCGTATCTCGCGCTTCAGGTCGGCGTTCATCGGCTCCTTGGGGTCGGGGTTGGCCCCGATGAGCACTTCACGGTCCTTCACCCCGGCCTTCATCTTCTCCAGCTCAGGCAGGTGCTGGCGGTAGGCATTGATGCGGTCTACCACGTCGTCGCTCGTCGTGAGCTGCACGAAGAGCTCAGGTGTCATTTCCTGACACTGGCTAAAGTAGTTTGGTTGGAAGCAAAACATTGTGAGATTCTTTGCATGAGGGTTATTAGTCGGTTGTTGTAGGCCGGCGTCTTTTCGAGGTCGATGGTGAAGAGGGCCTCGATGACTCGCTGGCTCTTGTTGAAGGTGATGTTGAGGTCGTCGCTCAGTAGCAGCCTTGTGCCGCGTATTCTTTTCGGTGCCTTCGTGTCGTAGCCTTTGGTAAGCCGTTCCACCTCGTCCATGAGGAAAGCCTGAATGTCGACCACCCCTTCGGGTATCGTGATGTGGGCCACCGTCGAGCGTTTCTTCTCGCCCACGGTGCGGTAGAGCTTGGCGTTGGCCGTCTTGGCTATCTCCTCCTGGCTGGAAAGTCCCGTCACGCGGTCGGCCCTGAACTCCATGTCGTCGTCGGCCTTGATGGTCATCGTGCCGCGCAGCTTGCGGGGCACGCGCTGGGTTACTTCGGTCTTTTCCATAGTCGTAACTTCAAGCCACTCCAGCGTCATCAGAGCGGACACATACTGGTTAAGACAATGCGGTTTTCATAGCGCTGGACTCCCTGCTGGTCGGTCCACGGGCGGGCCTGCAGCTGAAGCTTGGCTACGTAGTAGAAATCCTGCGAGAGGGTGGCCTGTCGGCGGGCTTGGTCTTGCACCATTTCGGCAAAGAGGGTGTCGCCGCCGTGAATGAGCACGAAGGGCATGGTGGCAAACTTCTCCATAGCCCCGCTTTGGCGGTTCTGATACTCGCGCTCCTGAAGCGCGCCCTGTTCCTGAATCCTTACAATCAGTTCCATAGTGTTGTTACCTTTTTTTGTGTGAATAAATAGTCGGTTAGCAAGCTTGCGACGGCAAAGATAGGCACAAAAAAAAAATCCGCTCCCTGTTGGTAGCGGATTGGTAACGTCTTGGTAAGATATTGGTAGTTTGTTTCAGGTTTTTTTTTCACCTGTGTGGCGTTTGCTCTCCCTCCAGCTCTTGGGCCAGTGCCAGCACCACCTCACGGCACTGCATGAAGAAGTCCTTGTCCATGTTGCTGGGTTTCGCCCGGTCTATGAAGCGTGCATCCTGGCCCATGAACGACAGCGTGCAGTCGCGGCGTATGCAGTTGTAGTCACACTCATAGTCCAGACTGCCCAGCGGCAGCTTCTTCACGCGTTGGCAAAACTCGCTGGCGCTGGCCGGGAAGTTGCAATACCAGCGCAGACACCAGTACACCCCTGCCCAGCGGCGCTTCGTGTTCAGCGGCTTGCCGCTGCCGTTGATGGCCGTGATGGCGCGCGCTATCTGCTCGTCGCTGTAGCCCCCCAGCCGCCTCGTGCTGCCCACCTCGCCGAAGTGGAACTGCCCGTCGCCGTCCATGTGGAAGTGAATCGTGTCTACATGCTCTATCTTCTGGCCGATGTTGCCGTTATAGATGTTTTTGATAATCGTCTTGCTCATAGCTCGTCCCTCCTTATTTCTCTATCCTCTCCACAGAGTTGATAGATTGCTCAACAGGTCCTTGGAAGATGTTCATGAAACTCGTAAAGCTGTCCTTCTGTACCCTCTCCCCATTTATGATTATCTTCGTCACTTCCTTCAGCGTGTTGAGCAGCTCGAATATTAGTCCTTTAAGCGAGGCGTTCTCCCTTTCCAATTTTTCCACCTTAGACTCGGCCTGCTGGTAGAGCGTGCAGTACTTGATCATCTTTTTACTGTTATCGTCATTCACATGGTGATGGTCGTCGTCGGGCCGTTTCTTACTGAACCTATTGTCCTTCATAGCTGTATAGTTTTTATTTGTTACTATTTCATATACTTTTAACTTTAATTAAGTTCGATATAGGGGGATAAAAAGCTCCCCGGCCTTCGCAGGAAGGGGAGCGTGTAGTTTTTTAATAAAAAAAACCTTACTTATTAAATTGGCCGGGCCCTACGCACCTCTCGGCGCCATGGTTTTCTCCACAAAATGAAAAGGAGATGCCCAGCAACTTTTTACATTATGTTTTCTGTCCAAACTAGCGCCACAGTGTTGAACCTCCATTGAAGCCAGTGTGCGCCAGTACTAAATTATGTGTAATCTGTGTCTTATTCCTCGTCTTCCCAGAAGCTGCCTTGACGGCTCTCTCCGGCGGTGCCACTTTCAACGAAATCTTCCGACACCCTGCCCGAGCCTTCCTGGGGATTGAGGCTGCCGAGAGAGGCGCAGACCATGGAGTGGAACTTGACATTGGCGATGGTCACTGAGGGATTCTGATATATCTTTTTCATTGTCGTTATCTGTTTAAGTGTTTTTGTTACTTTATGTTGACTATTCGCTGTTGGCCTCATGCCTTACTTCACCAGTACTTTACGCCCGTCCTTGACGTACAGGCCCTTCACGGCTTTTGCCACGCGGCGACCCTGCAGGTCGTAGTAAATGCTGCTGGCGGGCTGGCTGGCAACTGTCTCGCTGATGCCTGTGGCTTCGCCGAGGTTGAGCGTGAACGAGCGGGCTTCAGAAGCAACGCCCGTAAGGTCGAGGTAAGCCTTGCCGATGGCAACGGGGCTGTTTTTGGCACGGAAGAAAGCGGGAGTGTTGGCGGTGTTGAGCACATATACCTTGCTATCCTCAGTCCAGGTAATGCTCGAGCCGTCACCGCACATGAGCTTGTTGTTACTATCCAATTCGGCTTCCCCATCGTCGATGATGCTTACCTCCTGGCTGTCGTTTGCCGTTTCGGAGTAGAGCAGCACAGGCTCGCTGGCGGCTACCTTGTCCTTCTTGGTCAGCGTCAAGGCGCTGCCGTCGGTAGAGCTGATGGTGTAGGCAGAAATGCTCTTACCCGTGAAGTCCAGCGAATACTCACTGTAGAAGGTGGCGTAGCCCTTGGAACCCACGGAAACGGTAACGGTGGTGGGAGCGAGGGTGACGGTAACTGTAGTTATGTCTGAACGGCTGACCGGAATGAATGATACAGAAGATGCCCCCGTCTCGGCAGACCATGATTCTCTGTCAGTGCTTAAGGTTCCATTATTGACAGTCGTACTCGTTGCCCAAGCATTTGCAAAAGCAAGGGCAGTAATTACATATCCTGAAGGTGAAACAAACTCAAGGGTGTTTCCTGCATAGGCGCGAATCTCACTGTCACTGATGTAAAAGTTATTTTTGTCACCACCGGAAATGAAGTTTACGGTTACGCCGTCTTTAATTCCAGAATGTTGCCCACTTCCCTTTGCATTAGCACCTGTGTAAGATGTTCCGAAGAAAGCATTGTTAAGCGAAAGTTCAACAGTCGTAGGCTGAACATATTCCTCTATAGTAATTTCGTAAGTAGCTGTCTGGCCTTCGTAGCTTACGGTGACGGTCTTCGTGCCTGTCGTCGTCATGTCAGGAGTAGAAACGGTGGCATCTTCTGTAACATCCTTGGTAGTGTCGTCGTCGTAGTTGGCAGTTATTATAAGTCCTTCGTAAGAGAAGGTTTCGCCCTGGGTGAAGGTGGTGGGATAGTCACCAGAAAGAGTAATGCCGGTCAGCGTGGCGGGTGCCAGGACTGTTATGTTGTAATTGGCAGTCTTTGTCACATCATTTTCTGTGTAGCTCACGGTAACGGTCTTTTCACCGGTAGTTGTCATGTCTGGCTCAGTTACAGTA
>CAMPCG010000056.1 GCA_946644025.1 uncultured Prevotellaceae bacterium
AGAACTCTTACACCTCGCAGATGGTTCGCACCATCAAGTACCTCGCCGAGCTGAAGTAAGAGCCAAAAGGCATAAGACTACGTGTCTAGGGCGCAGCAGCACACCAGCGTGTGCAGGCTGCGCCCTGACTGTTTTTTCTCAAAATGTTTGGATGATTCAAAGAAATGTCGTATCTTTGCGGCGAGAACAAGAAATACCGATGAATTATGGAGACAAGGAAATTCAAACAAGTACCGTCTATCAATCGCATAGGCAGCGGTAATCCAAATATTCCGCGTCCTGTTATCGTATGTTTCGGGAAAAAGCAAAAAGAGCATGAACGTATTATTACCCGCCCCATGCGTACAGATTCACGTGCCATTGGTACTGGAAAACCCATCAACTGGAACGAAGTGTATAGTTGACGCAAAAGTAGACACCGGCTCTTTTGCAACAGTCATTTCTTCTGCCACAATGACTAAACTGGGGTTAGAAGTCTTTACAAGCGACTGGGTTGAATTGGCCAATGGCGAGGCTGCGCAAAGCGACGTTTGCATGTGTCGCATTCACCTGTCGGAGGATGAAGAGAAACTCGACCTCCCAATATATGTAATGAACAGTGACAACGAACAGGCGCTTTTGGGCATGGACATATTGTCACTGGGCGACTTTCATGCCTCCCATTTTGTAAATCCTGAAGGTCAGCAGTGGTTAAGATTCCAATTTAACTTGCTGGAAGACGAGTGGCTGGTTAGATAATAACTCGCCATGCGCCTTCGCGGACGATTTACGCAAGGGACTTAACAGTCCTGTGTGACCGACTCTCCGGCGGGGATGTCTGTACGTCGGTCGCCGACGATGAGCGTGCCGTGTCCGCCGTCGCTGCTGACGGTCACCGACTTACGGTCCATCCTGACGTGAATCTTGCCGAAGGGCGTAGGCACGTCGCCCTCCATCCACTCCATACCGCCCAGGACGGGGCGCACCTCATACTCCTCGTAGCCGGGCTTCACAGGGCTCACACCGAGGAAGTACCTACCTATTATATATATAGGCGAGGCACCCCAGGCGTGGCAGAGGCTCTTGCCGTAGGGCCGGCCGTACATGGCCAGGTGCTCGGCGCCCTGCTCCTCGGGGTTGTACTTCTCCCAGAAGGTGGTGGCGCCCAGGCGGAGCATCCCGCCCCAGTAGGACTTCATCTCGGCGAGCACCCGCGCCTGAAGGCCCATCTGGCAGAGGGCCTCCAGCTCGTAGAAGCGCATGTAGGGCGTAGTGATGGCGGGCACGTCGGCGTTGAGCAGCACGCTGTGCAGGATTTTGGCCTTCGTCTCCTGAGAGCAGAAGTCGTAGATGAGGGCGAAGATGTTGGGGAAGGGCGTCACCTGCGTGTCCTCGCGGTATCGCCGTTCGTCCGTGCCGCTGTTTTCCAAGGCGTGGATGTAGGCTTTCCTGTCCGGGCTGTATAGGCGACGGTCGGTGACCTCGTGTACCTTCCGGGCCAGTGCCGCGTATTTTTCGGCCTCGGCATCGTGCCCCAGCAGTCGGCCACAGTGCTCCATCGTCTGGAGGGCCTTCCAGTAGAGTATCTGCTCGAAGGCCAGCACGCCATGCTTGCCCATGGGGAAGTCGGCCCAGTCCACGAAAATCCAGTCGTCTTCTCGGCCCTCGGCCATGCACCCGTCGGTGGCTCGGCCAACGGCGTAGTCCATGAGCGTCACCATGCGGGGCCACATCTCGCCTACGAAATCGCGGTCGGCGGTGTAGAGGTAGTAGTCGGCAATGGACTTGAACCAGTAGAAGGTGTAGTCCATGATGGTGTTCACGTGGGCGGTGACGGGGTCTTTGCCGCGCAGCTGGCGGATGGTGCGCCTGACGCAGCCGGTGTCGAATCGCAGGTAGTAGTTCATCAGGTAGCTCTGTATGGCGTCGCCGCTCCACACCCAGCGGTCGCGCTTGATGCCGTCGCAGAAGAACTCGCGCGTGGTGAGGTCGAGGGTGCGGGCCGACACCTGCCAGATGCGGTTCAGCTCGTCGTCGCTGCAGCGGAAGGTGCCGCTCCGGCCTTCATCGAAGGGGGCATACTCTTCCAGCATGGTCAGGGCGTCGAAGTCTACGGTGCCCTCCCTCACTATGCTGACGTAGCGGAAGGCCTTGCTGCCGAAGAGGGGGCGCCTGGCCGACTGGGCACAGGCGGCGGGGGTAACACGACAGACGTCGAGGGTCTCGCAGCGGTCGTGGTCGAGGGCTTCCTCGCGGCTCTCGCCGTAGAAGACGCGTAGCACGCCCTCGCCGCGAAGGCCGTGGAAGAGGAGGTAGCCGAAGGTCTCACGCCCGAAGTCATAGACCGCACCGCCGCCGACGGGAGCGAGCGGCCTCGTGGGCAGGTTGTAATGCAGAGGGCTGTCAAGCCCATAGCCCACGGGCACGTAGACACCCGAGCCGTGGGCCACGCCAAGCTCGTCTATCCAGATTTTGTCCTCGTAGGTTGCCGTCCAGCCGGGTCCGGTCTTCACCGTGGGCCCGTCGATGAAGAGGGCCGGCGGCGACTGCTGGTTCCACACCTTCAGCGTCAGCCGATGGCGCCCGGCAGGGATGGTCACCGGCAGGCCGTCGGCGAAGGCCGTCAGCTGTCCGTCGATGGCGAGATTGCAGCGGCCCTCACAAAGAATCGTCACAGTCTCCTCAACCGCCAGGTCGACCGTTGCGGCAAAGGCCACGGTGGGCCAGTGGCTGTCCTGCTTCCAAAAGGGCGGAAACATGGAGCCGCGCTCCGTGCGTCGGTTGTTGAACCTATTGCCCAGCCACACCTCAAAATCGCCGGGATACCATATCCAAGTTGCTCGTTTACTCATAGTTACAGCTTTAATTCATGCCCAAAGGTAAGTAAAAACAGGGTAACGGCCAAGGAATTAACAGTATTTAGGCCTAAAAATTAAATGCAAAAGTTTGTCAAAAGCTTTGCAGATTCATATTTTTTGTATACCTTTGCATCGCCTTTCCGAGGTTTGAGAAAATCAGGATGGGTAATAGTTAAGTCTAGTTTAGTTTTTGTGTTGGTTGAGGGCTGGTGATTACCAGCCCTCATTTAATTAAACAAGTAATGATTATGATGACCAAAAAACTTCTCTTCTCTTTTCTTTTTGCCGGTCTGTTCCTGTTCTCGGCATCATGCAGTGACAATTCGCGCCGTGCCGAGATTGAGCAGCGCCGCACCGCCCTGAAGCACAAGCAGGACAGCACGCTGGAGGCCTCGCAGCGCGAGCTGGCCGTGGTGGACAGCACGCTGGAGGCCGTGAAGGCTGAGTATGAGCGCATGAAAGCCGAAGTGGAACAGCACAAGAAGGAGCTGCGCGCCACCCCCGACGAGCTGACGGCCCTCACACAACTGCGCATGAGGCGCGACTCGCTGCAAGTGCAGTGGGACGTGCTCGGCGCGAAAATAAAGTATATCAGGAAGAAGCAGCAGGAGAACTAAGCCAGCGCAAGGCCTGCCTGGACTTTCTCCATGACGCGCAAGAAGTTGCCTCCCCAAATCTTCTGAATGTCGGCCTCGCCATAGCGGCGGGCAAGCAGCTGGCGGGTGAAGTTCGTCAGCTCGCTGGCATCGGCCAGTCCCGGCACGCCGCCGTCGCCGTCGAAGTCGGTGCCCAGGCCCACGTGGTCTATGCCCATCACCTCGATGGCATGGTCAAGGTGGGCCATGGCCGTAAGGATGTCGGCCTCCGAGGGCTGCGCCGACAGGAAGCCGGGATAGAGGGTAATCTGGCAGACGCCGCCCTTCCGGGCCAGCGCACGCATCTGGTCGTCGGTAAGGTTGCGGGGATGGTCGCAGAGCGCGCGTGCCGAGGAGTGGCTGCAGACGATGGGCAGGCGGCTGATGTCGAGCGCGTCGTAGAAGCTGCGCTCGTGGGCATGGCTGAGGTCGACCATGATGCCCAGCTCGTTCATGCGGCCGATGACGTCGGCGCCGAAGGGGCTCACGCCGCCCCACGTGGCGCTGCCCTTGGCCGAGTCGCAGATGGTGTTGTCGCCATTGTGGCAAAGGGTGATGTAGACCACGCCGCGGTTCTTGAAGTGGTTCAGGTTGTCGAGGTTGTCCTCCAGGGCCAGGCCGTTCTCTATGCCGAGCATGATGCTCTTGCGCCCTGCCAGCTTATTGGCCCTGAGGTCGGCGGGAGTGCGGGCCAGGGCCAGGTAGTCGCTGTTGGCGGCAGCAATCTGCTCTAAGCGGTCGAAGATGCCGTCGGCGTAGGCCTTGGGTGTCGGCGCCAGGTTGTCGGCCTCGACGGTCCAGCCCGCGTCGCTCCTGCTCCAGCCCTTCTGCGGCAGATAGGCCACCATGATGGTAGCGTCGAGCCGCCCCTCGGTCATCTTGTGCAGGTCGACGAGTATACGGTCGTCGCGGGTGGCGATGTCGATGCCCTGGGGGAAGAGCATGGGCGTGTCGCAATGGGTGTCGAGGGTGAGCACCCGGCTGTGCAATTCCTTCACTTTGCGGAATGTCTCGGCCTCGCGGACGAGCCAGTGGAAGAGCGGCAGTCCGTCGTCGGCCATGCACTCGGGATGCCACTGCACGCCGATGACGGGTTTGTGCTCCCGGCTTTCCACGGCCTCGATGATGCAGTCGCAAGCAGAGGCAGTGACGCTCAAGTGAGGGCCGGGGACGCTCACGGCCTGATGGTGGAAAGAGTTGACGAAGAGCCTCTCACGTCCGAATATCTGGCTCAGCACGGAACCTTCGACGACGTTTACGCTATGGGTAGGCACCGAGCGGTCGGCCTCCTGCGAATGTTTGACAGTGGGGTCGTCAATATTCTGCCTGACCTTGCCGCCCAGAGCTATGGCCAGCGTCTGTATGCCGCGGCAGATGCCGAGGATGGGCATCTGGCGCTGGTAGGCCAGGCGGGTGATGAGCAGCTCGGGCATGTCACGCTCGGCGCAGATGCCTCCCAGCCGCGGCTCCGGTTCCTGACCCATGAAGAGCGGGTTGATGTCGGCACCGCCGCTGAGCAGCAGGGCGTCGACGCGGTCCAAGGTCTCCAGGATGGCGGCCTCATCGTCAAGGGGCGGGATGACGAGCGGTGTGCCCCCCGCACGTAGCACCTGCTTGTAATAGCCCTCGCCGAGCTTGCACGTCTGCTCGCCGTAGTTTCCGGTAATGCCAACGACCGGCCGTCTGCCGGCAACGGGGAAGTGCTGGTGGAGGGAGGCCAGGCGGGCGTTGAAGTCAAATCTTTCCATGTTGTTATTATTTTGGGGGAGTGAAAGGGGAGTGAAAGGGACGTTTGATTTGGAAGTGAAAGGGGAGTGAAAGGGGAGTGAAAGGGACGTTTGATTTGGAAGTGAAAGGAAGTATAAGGGGAGTGAAAGGGACGTTTGATTTAGAAATAAAAAGGGGAGTGAAAGGGACGATAGTTCTTACCGCTTAAGGTAACGTCTCTTTCACTCCCCCTTCACTCCTCTTTCACTTCCCTTTCACTCCCCTTAAGATTCACTCCTCCTCGTCGTCGAAGTGTACGGGAATATCGCGCTTAAAACTCTGTTCAAGAGAAATGAGCGTCTCGGTAGACACCACGCCGGGAATCTCCTGCAGCTGTCCGTTGAGCAGGTGCATGAGTTGCTCGTTGTCGCGTGCGAAGAGCTTGGCAATCATGGTGTAGGGTCCGGTAGTGAAGTGGCACTCCACCACCTCGGGAATCAGTTCCAGCCGTTTCACCACCTCCTTGTACATGGAGCCGCGCTCCAGGGTGATGCCCACGTAGGTGCAGGTGCGGTAGCCCAACGACATGGGGTTGACGTCGAATCCGCTGCCTATGATGACTCCACTCTCTATGAGCCGCTGCACACGCTGATGCACGGCAGCACGCGATACGTTGCACTCCTCGGCCACATCCTTAAAGGGTATGCGGGCGTTCTTCGAGAGTATGCTCAGTATTTTCTTGTCCAGGTTGTCGATTTTCTCCATGAGTATTCTGTGGGGATGTTATTTCTTCTTCACGGGCTTTGCTGCAGGCTTAACGGCCGGCGTCTTACCCTGGATCAATACGTCATCGTCCTTGCTGGCCTCAGGCTTGGGAGCAGGCTTATCAATTCCTACCAGCTCCACGTCGAAGATGAGGGTGGAATAGGGAGGAATCTGGCCGGTCTGCCGCTCTCCGTATGCCAGGTGCTGTGGTATGAACAGCTGCCACTTCGAGCCCACGGGCATCATGGTGAGCGCCTCGGTCCATCCCTTGATGACCTGGTCAGCGCGGAAGGTGGCGGGCTCGGTGCCGTGCTTTGCCGATGCGTCGAAGACGGTGCCGTCGATGAGCCGGCCTTCATAGTGCACCTTCACCTTGTCGGTGCGCTGTGGCACTTCTCCGTCGCCCTCTTTGAGCACCTTGTACTGCAGTCCGCTGGCCGTCGTGATGACGCTGTCCTTCTTGCCGTTAGCCTCGAGGAACTCACGTCCGGCCCTGGTCAGTTTCTCTGCCTTGGCCTCCTTGTTCACCTTCTGTTTCTCCTTGAAGAGTGCTTCGGCCTGCTTAAAGGTCATGACGGTAGAGTCGGCCATGATGGCGTCGGTAAATCCGCGGAAGAACACGTCTTCGATGAGCGTGTCGGGTGTGTCGGTGAAGTCGCGCTTGACGTTGGGCAACATTCCCTGGACCAGCTGGTTGGCAATGTTTGCTCCTGCTATGCGTGCTTTCTCTCGCGGGTCGTTCTTGGCAATGTTCTGCTGAGCGACGGCCTGGCGCAGACCTGAGACGAAGTCGGCCATGTAGGCGGTGTCCACGCCCTGCTGCAGGAGGTAGGGCACGAGTCCGTTGGTGAGTGCTCCGCCGGCGGCATAGCTCATCGAGTCGCATCCGTTGGTAAGCACCACGGGGGCAAGCACTTCAGCCTCAGGGGCTTGCTTCTTGTCCTTCTTTTTCTTAGCATCCAAAGTGCTGAAAGAGGCACCCGCCACCAGGGCGGCGAGTGCCAGTATGACTGTTTTCTTCATGAGTCAAGACTTACTTGATGTCGACGAGTTCTACCTTGAAGATGAGGGTTGAGTAGGGAGGAATGTTACCCATGTCGCGTGTGCCGTAGCCCTTCTCCTGCGGGATGTAGATTTCCCACTCCGAGCCAACGGGCATGAGCTTGAGGGCCTCCTGCCATCCGGGAATGACCTGGTTGAGTCCGAAGGTAGCGGTCTGGTTGCGCTGGTAGCTGCTGTCGAAGACGGTTCCGTCGATGAGACGTCCCTCGTAGTTGACGACCACCTGGCTGCTGTCGGTGGGCTGTGCGCCGGTACCGGCCTTCAGAATCTTATACTGCACGCCGCTGGGCAGTGTGACGACGCTGTCCTTCTTGGCATTCTCGGCAAGGAACTCCTCGTTCTTCACCTTACGGTCGCCGTACTTGATGTTGGCAGCGATGGCGTTAGCGGTGCTGTCGGCCTCGGCCACGGTCATCTTCATGTCCTTCTTCAGGATGGCGCTGATGAATCCGGCGAGCAGGTTGCTCTTAGAGATGGTCTTGGTGCTGTCCTCGCCGAAGATGTTGGAGCTGATGCCCTGCACCATCTGGGTGCCAATCTGCTGACCAATCTGTGTTCCGGCAAAGTAGGCGGTCTTCTTCTTGTCGTCGCTGGCATTGGCTCCGTCGATGACGCCCTGTATGAACTCGGCCATGTAGGTGGTGTCGACGCCGAGGCGCTGCGAGATGTACTCGTTCAGTCCCTGCGTCTGTGCCACGCCGATAGCGTAGCTCAGGGTGTCGATGTCGTTTTTCAGACTTGCCTTGGGGGCGTTTCCGCTGCACGAAGCGAGTGTAGCGGCTGCGATGGCCATAGCGGCCACGAAAGTAGTTTTTTTCATTTTTTTTGAAGTTTTATTTTGTGGGTTTTTATGGGCTTTGTGGGTGAGGTGGGCTTTGTGGGTGAAGTGGGTGAAGTGGGTGAGGTGGGTGTTTTGAGATTATACCACCTCTATGAGCTCCACGTCGAAGATGAGGGTTGCGAAGGGCGGAATCATCTGCCCAGCCCCGCCCTCGCCGTAGGCCAGGCGGTAGGGTATGAAGAAGCGATACTTGGCGCCTTCCTGCATGAGCTGCAGTCCCTCGGTCCATCCGGCGATGACCTGCTGCAGTCCGAACGTGGCGGGCTCCCCGCGCTGCACGCTGCTGTCGAAGACGGTGCCGTCGATGAGGAATCCCTCGTAGTGGCACTTCACCGAGTCGGTGGCCTTGGGCTTCTTGCCGTTGCCTTCGCGCAGCACCTGGTACTGCAGTCCGCTGGGCAGCGTCACCACGCCCTCACGCTTTCCGTTCTCGGCCAGGTATTTCTCGCCGGCCTCCTTGTGTACCTTGCCCTGAGCCATGCGCTCACGGTTGAGCTTCTCCTCCTGCTGGGCGAAATACTGCTGCACAATCTGCTGCGCCTCACGGTGCGACAGCTTCAGTTCACGGCCTTCGAGCACATCGCTGATGCTCTGCGCGAAGTCGGCCACGTTCAGGTCGGTAGCGCCCATCTGGGCCAGCTGCTGACCTATGCCCAGTCCGAGGGCGTAGCTTAGTCTATCCATATAATATAATATTGTGTATGTCCTTAAAAGAGCGTGCAAAATTAGTAATTAATTCTGAAACAGACACCTATTTCAAGAAAATTAACTTTGTTTGCCCCAATTACCCCCTATAAGTCAAGCGCAACAGACTGGAGGTGGCAAACCGCGTCAGTATTTCTTCAAACACTGACAGTGTTTGTATAAACGCCGTCGACGTTTCTACAAACTACGACGGCGTTTGTACAAACTACGCCGACGTTTGCAGATCGCAACTAACCTTCTCCTATTTAATATACGGGCAAAGGCAACCTTTCAACGGCTCTTTCCCGTCATCAGCACGGCTGAGGCTCAAAGATTCCGTGGCGTGCGGCTTACATTTGCCGGAACAGGGGGCCGCAACCTCACGGCAGGAACATTTTTTTTGGCCCAAACAGGCGCTGTTTCATTTTTTTATTGTATCTTTGCCCCGTCAACGAAAAACAACGACCTGCCTATGAGTACAAAAACGATGCAACAGACCATTGCCGACTACTTCAAGACCCAGCCAGTGACGAAGGCATGGCTCTTTGGCTCTTTTGCCCGTGGCGAGGAGACACCGTTGAGCGATGTGGACTTGCTGGTGCAATACGCTGAGGGCGGAATTAGTCTGCTGAAACATTGTGCGATGATCTGTGACCTGGAGAAAATCCTTAACCGTCCCGTGGACATCGTTCAGGAAAAGACACTGCGTCCAAGGGTAAGGGAGAATGTAATCAAAGAAAGAAAACTGATATATGAGAGAGCAAGTTAGAGACCGCGACAGACTGGAGCACATCATCGATGCCATCAACATAATCCTGAACTTCACTTACGGGAAAGCGAAGGAAGAGATGGAGTGCGACAAGTTGAAATTCTATGGAATTGTCAAGAACATCGAGATTATCGGCGAAGCGGCCTACAAGCTGACTCACGCCTTTCGCAACCGCCATCCGGAAACGCCTTGGGAGTTCATTGCAAAAATGCGCCATGTGCTGGTTCATGACTATTATCATATAGATGCTGACCAAGTGTGGATTGTCGTTCAGAATGACTTAAAGCCCCTGCACGACCAAGTTACCCGCTATCTGGCCGAGACCAACTGGGAGGAGTGGGAGAAGAACGAGGTTGCCATCGTGGAATCTGCCGTAAACAAAAGTAATACGCAGATGGCCCGCCACATGAAGATTGACGGAATAGACGCCAAGCAAATCTCCCGATACACAGGTCTGAGTGTAGAAGACGTTGAAAACTTGTAACACACTGCGCCATGAGAAAACTCGCCGTCACGCTCCTCTTCATGCTTCTGCCCCACTTGTACGTCCTGGCGCAGCAACAGCGGACGTGGGAGGAGCTGTGGGCCGAGATGCAGGCCGACGCCGACGATGACGAGCAGACCGACGAGCAGACACAGGCCGAGGTGCAAGAGCGGCTGGCGCAGCTGGCACAAAGCCCCCTGGACCTGAACACGGCGACGCGCGAGGACCTGGAGCAACTGCCATTCCTCTCGGGGCCGCAGGTGATGGACCTGCTGGACTATGTCTACCGCTACGGCCCCATGCGGTCGCTCGGCGAACTGAAGATGGTCAGGTCGCTGGACGTCTGGCAGCAAGAACTGCTGCCTTTTTTTGTTTTTGTGAGTGACGAGCCCGACGAGCCCATCCCGGCCTACAGCCGCCGCCGCGCGAGCCACTCCCACGCCGAAGTGACGCTCACCGGGCGCGTGCCCTTCCAGCAGCGCAGGGGCGACCGCGCAGGCTACCTGGGCTACCGCTACCGCCACTCCCTGCGCGCCACGCTCACGGTGGACAAATGGCTGAAGGCGGGACTGACGGGGGCGCAGGACGCCGGCGAGCCGTTCTTCACAGCGCGCAACCGGTGGGGCTACGACCGCTATTCCTACTACGTGCAGGTGGACCGCCTGGGACCTCTCGACCGCGCCGTCGCGGGCATGTACCGCGTGTCGGCAGGCATGGGGCTGGTGCTCGGCGGCAGCTTCCGCCTGGGCAAACTGGCATCGCTCACCACCCTGGGACGGCAGCCCGTCACGCTCAGGCCCCACAGCTCGCGCTCGGAGGCCGACTACTTCCGCGGAGCGGCGGCAACGGTGAGGCTGCTGGGCAGCAGCAAGGCCGACGACGCCGCGCTGAGGCTCACCGCCTTCGCCTCCTACCGGCCCGTAGACGCCACCCTGGCCGCCGACGGCACGGCGACGACGCTCGGCGGCAGCGGCTACCACCGCACCGCATCGGAGATGGCACGCAAGGACAACACCCACCTCACGGCCTTCGGAGGGCGGCTGGACTTCAGCACAGGCGCATGGCGGCTGGGCCTCAACGCCGTCAGCACGCACCTGGACCGACGTCTCAAGCCCCCAGCAACGCCGGTCTACAGGCAGCACTACCCTAAAGGCACCGACTTCGCCAACGCCAGCCTGGACTACAGCTACACCAGCCGCCACGTCACCCTGAGGGGCGAGACGGCCGTCAACCGCCAGGGGGCACTGGCCACGGTGAACAGCCTGGGGTGGCAGCCATCGGCCAACGTCAGCCTCATGGCCCTGTGGCGACACTACAGCTACCGCTATACCGGCCTCTACAGCCACAGCTTCGGCAACAACGCCGACGCACAGAACGAGCAGGGAGCCTTCCTCGGCATCACGTGGAAGGCACTGCCCCGGCTCACGCTGCGCGCCTACGCCGACTATGCCTGGCACCCCTGGGCCAAGTACCTCGTGTCACAGTCCTCCCGGGCGCTCGACATCCTCCTGCAAGCCGAATACCGCACGGGCAAGTGGCGACTGCTGGCACGGGGCAGGACACGCTTCCGCCAGCGCGACAACGAGAGCAAGACCGCACTCACGGCCAACAACGACTACCGGCTGCGGTTGGCTGCCACCCGCAACGTGAGCCGGACGCTCAGCCTGCGCACGCAGATAGACGCCGCAAGGGCCTTCTACCTCAAGCCGTCAAAAGGATGGCTGGTCAGCGAGCAACTCTCATGGAAGCCGAGCGACTGGACCCTCGCAGCAACGGCCGCCTACTTCCGCACCGACGACTACGCCAGCCGACTATACCTCTACGAACGCCAGATGACCTACGACTTCTACATGCCCGCATACTTCGGCCACGGACTGCACCTGGCACTCTTCGCCCGGAAGGAGCTGGGACAGCACCTGCGCATATCGGCACGAGTGGGCTACACACGCTACACCGACCGCAACGCCATCGGCACAGGGCTGCAGCTCATAGACGGCCCCAGACAGGCCGACTTGGACCTGCAACTGCGCTGGAAACTGTAGCTACGGCAAAAAAGTGGGCAATAATTTTGCGCTTTGACCAAATTGCAGTATCTTTGCAGCAATTATTTCGAATCAACGAAAGCAAACATGAATAATAACATTA
>CAMPCG010000057.1 GCA_946644025.1 uncultured Prevotellaceae bacterium
GAGCGGCTGCGCCGTCGTTTGGTATACCTTGGACTTTTTAAAGTGGACTCATTTAAGGATACAACTTTTTAACACCGATAGTAACATGAAGCGATTCTTCCCCCTATTTCTTGCCTTCGCCCTCGGAGCCGAGGCACAGACAGGCAACACCGTCAAAGTGAACGTAGAAAACGACGCCGTGGCCCGCTACCTCAGTGAAGTGGACTACACCTCTACCGAGGATGCCAGCCAGATAGGCGTATACAACGTGGCACCGCCCGCCATCAGGTCCATCCCCCGCCCGGCACTCATACCCATTCCCGAGAGCGACGCCGAGACGCTGCTGCTCACCTACGCCGACGACGCCGATTTCACCCAGGGCGTCATCACCAAGACCGTGGCGAAGGGCTCCAGGGAGTATAAGCTCTACAACCTCGCTCCGCGGCGCGAATACTACTACAAGGTGGAGGCCGACGGAAAGACCGTGGACAGCGGAGTGATACAGACCGAGGGACAGGTGCGCATGATATACGTGCCGGGGGCCAACAACATACGCGACCTGGGCGGATGGCCCACCACCGACGGCCAACGCACCAAGTACGGCAAGCTCTTCAGAGGCACCGAGCTCAACGGGCTTCATGTCGTAGACTCGGCGGGGCTGGCCATTCTGACCAACGACCTCGGCATACAGGCCGAGATAGACATGAGGGCCTGGTATAACGACGGACACGGGGTGTCGGCCTTCGGATTCGCGTCAAACATGTGGGGGAACACGGCGTTCCCGCCATACTACTACACCAGCGACAGCGGACAGGGACCGAACCAACTGTCGAACAGGGCCTACAGGCTGAAGTGGAAGAGGGAGTTTGACTTCATCGTGCAGAATTTCGTCAAAGCGCGAAACGTCTACATGCACTGCGTGCATGGCGCCGACCGTACGGGCTACTTCGCCTTCCTCATAGAAGGACTGATGGGAATGGAATACGGAGACATGGTGAAGGACTACGAACTGACCGACTTTTACTCCTTCCAAAACAAAAAGGAGACCATCGACTCGCTCTACAATTACATCATGAGGGTGGAAGGCTCTACCCAGCAGGAGAAGTTCCGCAACTTCTTCACCGACTCGCTCAATGTCAGCCCCAGCAACATAGACTATTTCCTCGGTCAGATACTGGAGAAAGACGACCTCGTCACCGCCATACGGTCGGCAGAAGGGCACAACGGCGAAGCCACGCAGTCACAGGCCGCCGGTCTGCGGCCCGCTACGTATGACCTCTGGGGACGGAAGGCCACCAAGGCAGGACGGAAGGGCATCGTCATCGAGCAGCGCCCCGACGGCACCGTGAGGAAGGTATTGAGATAAGGAGAAAAGCCACGACCCATGAAGAAGAAAGTTAGCATCATCGTCCCGGCATACAACGAGGAGGCCAGCCTGCAGAAGCTCTACGAGAGTCTCTGCCGACTGGCCGACACGCTGCCCGGCTACGACGTGGAAATGCTCTTCATCAACGACGGGAGCACCGACGCCACCCAGCAAATCATCGCGCAGCTGGCTGCCGACGACCGCCGCGTGGCCTACGTGGAGCTGTCGCGCAACTTTGGCAAGGAGGCGGCCATGCTCGCCGGATTCGACCACGTCAAAGGAGACTGCGCCGTGGTCATGGACGCCGACCTGCAAGACCCGCCACAAGTGGTCGGCGAGATGATTGACTGGTGGGAACAGGGCTATGAAGACGTCTACGCCCGCAGGCGGACAAGGGGCAAAGAGAGCTGGATAAGACGGAGGATGACCATGCTGTACTACCGCATACTGGCACTCTCCACGCGCTTCGACGTGCTGCAGAACGTGGGCGACTTCAGACTGCTCGACCGCAAGTGCATCGAAGCACTGCGACAGCTGCGCGAGAGCGAACGCTACACCAAGGGGCTGTTCAGCTGGATAGGATTCCGCAAGAAGGAAATAAGCTTCGACCGCAACGGACGACAATACGGAAAGAGCCACTGGAGCATGCTGCAACTGACGGCACTGGCCATAGAGGGCATCACCAGCTTCACCATAGCACCCCTGCGCATAGCCACACTGCTGGGATTCATTACTGGGCTGGGAGCATTCGCATACCTCGTCTACGTCTTCATCAAGGCCGTCATCTACGGCGACCCCGTGGCCGGATACCCCACGCTCATCTGCGTCATGCTCTTCCTCGGAGCCGTGCAGCTCATCTGCCTCGGCATCATCGGCGAGTATCTGGGGCGCGTGTTCAACGAGTCAAAACGACGGCCCGTATACCTCGTGGAAGACTACCACCCGGCACAATAAAGACCGAAAAGGAGTAAAGGGACACATTATTTGAGAATCGTTAAGAAAACACAAAAGAGCGTATATAAATAATGTGTTCATCTTCTTTTTGTGTACTTTTGCACCCCAAAAGAAACAACATAAGGAGAAATATGCAGAAAAACCTGGTTATAGTGGAGTCGCCCGCTAAGGCGAAAACCATCGAGAAATTCCTTGGCTCGGACTTCAAGGTGATGTCGAGCTACGGCCACATACGCGACCTGAAGAAAAAGGAACTGAGCATCAACGAGAAGACGCTGGAACCCGAATACGAAATCCCCGAAGAGAAGAAGAAACTGGTCAGTGAGCTGCGCACAAATGCCGGAAAAGCCGCACAGGTGTGGCTTGCAAGCGATGAAGACCGCGAGGGAGAAGCTATATCATGGCACCTGTGCGAGGTGCTCGGACTGGACGAGCGGAACACCAAGCGAATCGTGTTCCACGAGATAACGAAGCCGGCCATCATGGAGGCCATAGAGCATCCGCGCACACTGAACATGAACCTGGTCAACGCACAGCAGGCACGCCGAGTGCTCGACAGGCTCGTGGGCTTCAAGCTCTCGCCAGTGCTTTGGAGAAAGGTGAAACCGGCACTCTCGGCCGGACGCGTGCAGAGCGTGGCCGTGAGACTCATCGTGGAGAGGGAACGCGAGATACAGGCTTTCAAGAGTGAGACCTACTATAACGTGCAGGGCATCTTCGGAGTGCAGAACGCCGACGGCTCGCAGAGCGAGGTGAAAGCCACGCTGGTACAGCGACTGAAGACGAAGGAGGAGGTGAACGCCTTCCTGGAACAGTGCAAAGACGCGACGTTCACCATCAAAAACATACAGAAGAAGCCCACGAAGCGCACCCCGGCACCGCCTTTCACCACCTCGACACTGCAGCAGGAGGCCGCGCGCAAGCTGGGATTCACCGTCAGCCAGACCATGATGGTGGCGCAGCACCTCTATGAGAACGGACGCATCACCTACATGCGTACCGACTCGGTGAACCTAAGCTCGCTCTGCATCAACGCCTCCAAAGAGAAGATTACCGAACTCTACGGAGCCGAATACTCGAAGGTGCGCAAATATCACACCAGCTCGAAGGGCGCACAGGAGGCACACGAGGCCATACGCCCGTCGTACATGGACCAGACAAGCATCGAAGGAACGGTGCAGGAGAAACGACTCTACGACCTCATCTGGAAACGGACGGCCGCAAGCCAGATGGCCGATGCAGAGATAGAGAAGACGACGGTCGAAATAGAGGTGTCGACGCTTCCCGCTCATTGCTTCACCGCACAGGGCGAGGTCATCCGCTTCGACGGATTCCTGAAAGTCTACCGCGAAAGCGTCGACGACGACGACGATAACCGCGAGGAGCAGAGCCACGTGCTGCCGCCCCTCGAAGAGGGACAGGAACTCACGCGGAGAGAGATTCTGGCCACAGAGCGCAACAGCCAGGGACCGCAGCGATACACCGAGGCATCGCTCGTGCATAAGCTGGAGGAGCTGGGCATAGGACGCCCCTCAACCTACGCACCCACCATCTCGACCATACAGCAGCGCGAATACGTCGTCAAGGGCGACAAGAAAGGAGAGGAGCACGCCTACGAGGTCATCAGCCTGAAAGGAAAGCTCATCAACAGCAAGCAGCGGGTGGAGACCGTGGGCAGCGAGAAGGGAAAGCTCATCCCCACAGACATAGGCACCGTGGTCAACGACTTCCTCATGGAGAATTTCCCAACCATCATGGACTACAACTTCACCGCCAAGGTGGAGCAGGACTTCGACCAGATAGCAGAGGGTAAGGAGCATTGGGAGAAGATGATGCAAAGCTTCTACAAGGACTTCGAGCCGACGGTGGAGAAGACCATCAACGCACGCTCGGAGCACAAGGCCGGCGAGCGGCTGCTGGGCAACGACCCGAAGAGCGGACGCCCGGTGTTCGTGAAAATAGGACGCTACGGCCCCGTCATTCAGATAGGCACTGCCGACGAGAAGAACAAGCCGCTCTTCGCCCACCTGCCGAAGGAGATAGGCATGGAGAGCGTCACCCTGGACCAGGCACTCGAGCTGTTCAAGCTGCCCCGTATGCTGGGACAGTACGAAGGCGAGCCCGTCACAGTGAGCTCGGGACGATTCGGCCCCTACGTGCTCCACAAAAAGGTCTACACGCCCATACCCAAGGACATGAACCCGCTGCAGATAACCATCATAGAGGCCGCAAAGCTGATTGAGGAGAAAAGGAAGAGCGACGCCCAGAAGCACCTGAAGGTGTTTGACGAAGACCCGAAGCTGGAAATACTCAACGGACGCTTCGGCCCCTACCTGAACTACGACGGCAAGAATTTCCGCATCCCCAAGTCCATGCACGAACGGGCAAAGGAAATGACCTACGACGAGTGCATGGCCATAGTGAACAAGTAGCCACGCACTACGCGAAATCTGAACTGACATGACCAGGATTATCCTCATCGGCTACATGGGGGCCGGAAAGACCACCATAGGCCGGGCACTGGCGAAGGAGCTGGAAGTGCCCTTCTACGACCTCGACTGGTACATAGAGAGCCGCCGCCACAAGACCGTGGCCCAGATCTTCGCAGAGGACGGCGAGGAAGCCTTCCGCCGCATAGAGCACAACATGCTCCACGAGGTGGCCGAGTTCGAGGACGTGGTCATCAGCTGCGGCGGAGGAACGCCCTGCTTCTTCGACAACATGGACTACATGAACGCGCAGGGCCAGGTGGTCTACCTCAAGGCCGAGCCCCAGGTGCTCATCGAACACCTGAAAATGGCACGCACGGAGCGGCCCCTGCTCAAAGGCAAGACGCCCGAGCAGCTCGAGGCCTTCATCACAGAGCAGGTACAGGCACGCGAGGCCTATTACGACAAGGCACGCTACACCTTCGACGTGTCGCTCATGGACAACTACGACAAAATCCAGTCTACCATAGCCCAACTGCGGCAATTACTCGCAATATGAGAAAAGCGCTTTACTTCATATTGTTAATCCTTCTGGCCTCATGCGCCCGCATGGGCAGTCCCGACGGCGGATGGTACGACGAGACGCCGCCCAAGGTCATCGGCTCCACGCCCGAAGACAAAGGCACTAACGTGAGGGCAAAGAAAATCACCATCAACTTCGACGAATACATCAAGATAGAGGATGCGCAGAACAAGGTCATTGTCTCGCCGCCGCAATTGGAGCAGGCCGAGATAAAGGCCGCCGGCAAGCGCATCATCGTCGAGCTGAAGGACTCGCTGAAGGACAACACCACCTACACCGTCGACTTCAGCGATGCCATTGCCGACAACAACGAGGGCAACCCCATGGGAAACTACACCTTCTCGTTCTCCACCGGCGACCATATTGACACCCTCGAGGTCTCGGGCTACTGCCTGAACGCCGAAAACCTGGAGCCCATCAAGGGCATCAGCGTAGGACTCTATCCTTACGACGCTCCCGACAGCATCTTCCGCAAGGAACCGATGATTCGCATCTCGCGGACCAACGGCGGAGGCCAGTTCACCATCAAGGGTGTCGCCCCCGGAGCCTACCGGGCCTTTGCCCTGCAGGATGCCGACGGCGACTTCGTGCTCAGTCAGAAGAGCGAGATGATGGGCTTCTCGCGCGACAAGATTGAACCGACGTGGAAGCCCGACACACGGCCCGACACCATCTGGCGCGACTCGCTCCACATCCTCGACATCAAGCGCATAGGCTACACCCATTTCCTGCCCGACGACATCACCCTGCTCTGTTTCCAGGAGCCCAACACCAACCGCTCGTTCCTGAAGATTGAACGCAACGAGCCAAACAAGCTGGGCCTCTACTTCACCTATGGCAGTGACTCGCTGCCGAAGCTGCGCGGACTGAACTTCGACAGCACCGACGCCTTCGTGCTTGAGGCTTCGGAGAATAAAGACACGCTCCTTTACTGGATTGCCGACACCACGCTCGTCAACCAGGACACGCTCGAGATAGAGATGACCTACCTCATGTCCGACAGCCTGGGACAGCTGGTGGAGAAGGTGGACACCATCACCGGCTATGCCAAGGTGAGCTACGAGAAGCGAAAGAAAGAGAAGCAGAAGGAGCTGGAAGAATGGCAGAAAGAGCAGGAGAAGAAAAAGAAAGAAGGCGATCCATACGACAGCATCATGCCTCCGAAGATGCTGGAGGTGAACGTGAGCGTGAACGGCGCCATGGAGCCCAAGCAGCGCATCTTCATCGAAACGCCCGAGCCGCTGGCCAGGGTCAACACCGACGGCATACACCTCTACCAGGAGATAGACTCGGCGTGGTACAACTGTCCGCACGAGCTGCAGCAAATCTCTGCACGACGGTACGAGCTGAAGGTGGACACACAGCCCAAGATGACGCTCAGCCTGGAGATGGACTCGGCGGCCTTTGAAAGCATCTACGGCCTCTACTCCGACAAGAAGAAGGTGGGCATCAAGGTGAAGGACGAGGACGAGTTCAGCACCCTGCTCGTAGAGCTGAACGGTCTGCCCAAGGACACCGACCCCACCACGGTCTGCGTGATGCTCGTCGACGCCTCCGACAAGGTAGCGAAGCAAATGATGGCCGACGCCTCGGCAAAGGCCATGTTCCGCTACGTGAGGCCGTCGAAATACTATCTGCGCGCGTTCATCGACGCCAACGGCAACGGCGTCTGGGATACAGGCTGCTTCGACGAAGGCCTGCAGGCAGAGGACGTCTACTACTTCAACGAGGAGATAGAGTGCAAGCAGAAATGGGACGTCAAGCGCCAATGGAACCTCACCGCCAGGCCACGCTACAAGCAGAAGCCCGAAAAGATTATCAAGCAGAAGCCCGAAGCCGCCAAGAAGCAGCGAAGCCTTAACCTGGAAAGGGCGAAGAAGCTGGGTAAGGAATACATCAAGGAAAAAGGAGTAAGCCTTTGAAGCGCACAAGTAAGGAGGCGACGTGTCCCACGTCGCAATCCAGCAGACAGTTGCGACGTGAGACACGCCGCCTCCTACTGCAAAGCGACGTAATAACCATTCATTATGAAGTAGTAAGTAATAAGCACTATTATGAACAAGAACACGTCAAACAGTTATCTTAGAATGATACGCAGAGTGGTAATCATACTTATCGCTTATCACTTTTCACTTATCACTTCTATGGCGCAGTGTGGCATTGAGAACACCGCGTTCCAGTCTGGCGAGAAGCTGGACTACGACCTTCACTTCAACTGGAAGTTCGTATGGCTGAAGGTGGGCAGCGCCACCATGCACACCACGCAGACCACCCACGAGGGCAAGCCCGTCTACAAGGCCAGCCTCATCACCCGGGGCAACAGCAAACTCGACAATGTCTTCATGATGCGCGACACACTGCTCTCGCTCTGCTCCAAGGACGACCTCGCCCCCGTCTACTTCCGCAAGGGAGCCCGCGAGGGCAAGCGCTACTACGTCGACGAGCTGTGGTACACCTACCCGCGCGGCAACTGCCACCTGAAGATGCACCGCATCACCGACGAGGGCGAGCACAAATGGCAGGAGAAGGAGTACGCCTCGTGTATCTACGACATGATGAGCATCTTCCTCCGTGCCCGCAACTTCGACGTCTCCAACATGAAGAAAGGCGACATCGTGGCGCTGCCCATCAGCGATGCCAAGCGTCTCTCTAACTCGTGGATGGAGTTTCGCGGCCGCGACACCTTCAAGGTGAGCAGCACGAAGGAGAAGTTCCGCTGTCTGGTATTCTCGTTCTATGAGCACGAGAACGGCAAGACCCACGAGCTCATACGCTTCTACATCACCGACGACCAGAACCACATCCCCGTGCGCCTCGACATGTTCCTCTCCTTCGGCTCGGCCAAGGCTTTCCTCAAGAGCTACGAAGGGGTGCGCTCAGAGATGACGTCGAAGATAAACTAAGCACCCAACACCTAACTAATAGGTATGCACACTTGCCCCTTGTGCTGAAGGCAGATAGTTGATGCCCCACCAGCACATCTGCAACAGCACAAAGGAAATGATAATCAGCCATAGGGCCAGCCGATTGGCATCTGGCTCTTGGCTTTTGGCTTTTGGCATTAAGCGGTAATGGACGTAGACGAGGAAGGAGAGCCAGGTGATAGCCGCCCAGGTCTCCTTGGGGTCCCATGACCAGTAGTGACCCCAGGCCTCCTTTGCCCAGAGGGCACCAAAGAGCATGCCAAAGGTCATGAAGATCAGACCGACATAAACGAGGCTGTCGATTATCTCAAGGCGCTGGGTGTTGCCTATCCACCTGCCACCTATCACCTTCATCAAAGCCATCACGGCAGCCACACCCATCAGGGAGTAGCAGACGATGTAGACAAGGATATGGGGCGTGAACCACGGGCTTTGCAGAGCAGGCACAAGTTCTTTGGAACGGATAACCGGCATGAAGTAGCTGACCAAGGCGAGTGCCACGACCACGAGAATGCCTATCGGCAGGAGCCGCTTGTAGCTCCAACGTGTATAGGCCAGCAGGAATAGCACCCCTATCAGCATGATGCCGAAACCGACATAGACGGCAGGCAGCCAAGGATCGCTGACGAGTTCCAGTATCGAAATCTGACTGTCGGCACCCATCTTCGTGTCGTAGCCATACTGATAGATTCTCCAGCCCTCCACCTCGTAGGGTTTGTTCACGTCGACAACAGTCTCGATGTTCTTTCCCGTTTTCGTCAGAATCTGAATCTCTGAGGCGAAGCGGCGGGGCTTGCCGTCGTCGTAGGTCTCCATGATGAACTTCTTCAGTTCAATGGCGAGGGGCATTTCCTTGACGAGGCCATCGGCAGCGAGTGCCCGCCATTCAGGTTCGCCGACAGCCGTAATCATCTTCACCCGCTGCATATCGGCATTGCCCAGCGTAGCTGTGGTGAGTGCTAAAAACAGGCCCAGATGGTTCAGCAGGAACGCTACGTCAAGCCATTTACGCTTTGACGATTTACCATTTACGATTTTATAGAACCGCTTCAGCGTGACGACTCCCAGAATGACGGCGATATAGACATAGATGAGCACGAAAGGCCAGAACGACAGCATGTTATGGAGCCACGTGCCGCCGACCTCCTGCCTCGTCAGACCCATGATAATCGTCAGCACCACAGCATAGGCCATTGCCGGAATAGCTGCCTGATACGTGCCGACGAACTGGAAGGCATAGACCTTCTTCCTCAGCAGAAACATCACGGCAATCATTGCCAGAAATACTGCCAGCACTATCCCGTTGGCCGGCCAGGCAAACGCTTCCCACACCACAGAGCCGACACTCAGTTCCAGTGCCAGTCCTGCAAAGACAAGGCCTCCTCCTATGAGGAAGCCTTCCTTCATTGTCCAGGGTTTAGTCCACACCGAGATTATTAACGATTTACTAATTTACAAATTACCATTTATATCTCGATGAGCTTACCGTTCTTCTTTGCCTCCTCAATCCACTTGGGTTCTATCTCCTGCAGGAAGCGCTGCTTCTTGTCGTTGAGCTTCTGCATGTCAAGACCGATGGCAGCCTGTGCCTTGGCCTTTGTGGAATAGTCGGGAACGGGAATCTCGCCGGTGACGCCATACTTCACAGCCGAACGGGCGATGAGCAGACGGGCCTGCTGGGCATAATCAACGGAATGAGAGAGCAGGCGAATGACCTCCTGCGGAGCATGGAAGGTAGCGCCATGCGAGGCGATGGCATAGTCCCAGCGCCACTGGCTCTTGCGGAGCAGGTCCTGGATAGGCTTCAGCTCGGCCTCTGTGGCACCCTTGTCGATGAGGAACTTCGTCTCGAAGTGGGCACGGGCCAGCTCCTGCTCAGCACGGTCGCGCACCTCGTTGCACTTTTCCTGACGGTCGTAGACGTTCTGGCGCAGCACCTCGGCATCCTGTCGATGGCAGGTCTGACAGGTACGGTCAATCTTGGCCAATGGCGACTGTATCTGGTGGTCGGAGAACTTCACGCCGCCCTCCTGCTTGTAAGGCATGTGGCAGTCGGCACACGACACGCCGCGCTGGGCATGAATGCCCTGCAGGGCAATCTCGTAGCCGGGATGCTGAGCCTTCAGGATAGGTGTGCCGCTGAGGGCGTGCTTATAGTCGTAGAAGCCAATCTCGTCGAACCACTTCTCAGCGTCCTCACAAGTCATACCATAGTGCTGCGGGAACACGAGATAGTTGGCCTTGCCGGGATTCTGCGGGTCATCGGGCTTGATGAAGTAGTACTCCGTGTGGCATTGGGCACACACCAGCGAGCGCATTTCCTGATGGCTGGCCTTCCGCACATCCTTGCCCACCTGTGCCCAAGCCTCATAGAGAGCCGGACGGGCAGGACGCAGGTCCATCGTACGGGCATCGTGACAGTCGGAGCATCCAATGGTGTTCACCTCTTCGGCTCCCAACTCACTCCACTTTTTGGCATAGAAGTTGGCGGGGTCGAAGACAGAGCCGCTCTCGCTCAGTTCACGCATCATACGGGGCACATCGGGACCCTTGCACGTCCAGCAGGTAGCGGGCTGCATGTCGCCGTCGCCGTCGATGCCGGGATTGCCGGTACGCAGTATCTTGCGCATATCCTCCAGCGCATGCTTGTGTCCCCGAGGGGTGTTGTAATGACGTGAGAAGGCATAGCCTGCCCACAGCACCACCATCTCAGGACGCTGTTCGAGCACGTCGACCTCCTGCGAAGAGTTGTACTTCGACTTGAACGTCGTGTCCTCCGTCATAGCCCATGTCTCGTACTCACGCGGATAGTCGGCCTTGAACTTCTCGTTCTGAGCCACTATCGAGTCCTCAAACACGGTGCGCTTGTTGTTGAACACGCTCACCACCTCGGCTCTGCGCTCCATCAACGAAGAAACAAGCAGTCCCAACAAGAACACCACAATCATTGAGCCTCCGAAGAGTGCCCATCCTTGCCATTTCTTTAATTGCTTTGCCATATCGGTTATAATTTTAGATTTTAGAGTTTAGATTTTAGAGTTATTCTCGCTGCGCTGCGATTAAGACTTAGGAGTTTAGAATTCAACAATTCTTAATTCTTAACTTGATAATCGCCGAAGGCGACAACTCTTAATTCTTAATTCTTACCTCTAAATTTGTGATTCTTAATTCTTACCTCTTAATTTTTGAATCCATTCCGGCACCGGGCTTGGTGGCAGCGGCGTCACTCCCTCGGCTCCAGGTGTAGCCATCAGCGAGTTCATGCCACCGTGGGGCACGTTGCGATGGCAGTCCCAGCAGACCTTGCCGCCCTGGGCCTGTTGCTGCATGTAGCCCATGCGGCCCGTCTGTACGAACTCCGTGTTCAGCTGCTCATGACAGCGTATACAGTTGTCCATCACCACCTGACCCGTCAGCTTCTCGGCCATCGGAGCCTGACGTTCAGAGTGCATCACGAAGTATGCCGTGTGCTTCAGTCCGTCAAACGCCTTGAAGCCATACTTCATGGCCAGGTTCTGGTGGGGCACATGACAGTCGTTGCACGTAGCCCCGTTGTTCTGGTCGTCGATACGTCCGTGCGAGGAGTGGCTCCACGTGGCATAGTAAGGAGTCATGATATGACAGTTGACGCAGGCCGACGGGTTATCGCCTATAAAATAAGTATGCGCCCTAAGCA
>CAMPCG010000058.1 GCA_946644025.1 uncultured Prevotellaceae bacterium
GCATAGTTTTTTACGTTGTATGCTCATATCCATACTTTTTAAAGTATACTCAATAAATTAAGGAAACAGGTCGCCGCTCACCCCTCCCCTCCATGCCCCCCGAAAAATCTTTACATCATCCCCTCCATAACTCCGAAATTCCGAACGGACCCGCCCCCCGACTCAGCCGGGGCGAGTTTTGAGGGGGGATAACCGCCCTTGGAGTTTGGACGGCTCTCTCTATGGGTTTGCTTACGGCAAAGGTAGGGTTTGCTTACGGCAAACCCATAGACCGGACGGCTCGGACTATGGGCGAGTTTCGGCATGATGTCGAGCAATCAGAAATCACAAATCGTTCATTTTCAACTACTTCCAAAATCAGGAAATAAAACAGTCGGTCGTTTCGTGGCCGAGCGAAAACGCACAAAAATCTCGTTTTAGCGACGAACTTGGCCCCAAAAGGACGTCTCACCCGGTCAAAATCTGCACAAAACGGTTCATTTGTGCAGGTTTTGAGGAGCCGAAAGTTGCACAAATCCCCTGATTTGTGCATACTAGCCGCCTAAATGTGTCTTTTCCCACGACGCTGTTTTTTGTCATTTTTCTTTACATCCAGCACCAGCCAGCGGGCGAGGGACCTTGCCCCGCACCGCGCCGAATGGCTGTGGTGCGGGGCTTTTTTAATCT
The DNA here is from genome assembly GCA_946644025.1 of uncultured Prevotellaceae bacterium. Next base: position 667 of record CAMPCG010000058.1, read on the forward strand.
CTTCTTCCTGCATTTAGCACCAAAGCGGAAGAAGGGTTACGGCGGCGCGGCGGGTAGCAAAATAATGTAAAAGTAAATGCAAAAGAACAAAAAAAAGGCAAAGGAAGGTGATTTTTGATAAATATTAAGTAATTTTGCACCCGCTTTTCAAACAATTTATGTAAGTCACAAGTAAAAAGTAATAAGTTTGGTAACACTTCAGAAGCGGACACGCAAGGTAACCATACTTACAGCTTATCACTTAATACTTATCATTTTATGGACAACCAACTAAAAACCCCTGACTATATCTTTGAGTCAAGCTGGGAAGTGTGTAACAAGGTGGGCGGTATCTACACCGTGCTGTCCACACGTGCCAAGACGCTGCAGGAGGAACTGCACGACCGCATCATATTCATAGGGCCCGACTTCTGGAGCAACCCTGAAAACCCCGAAACGACAAAGGAGAGCCCCTATTTCCGAGAGGAAAAGTCGCTGCTGGCCGAGTGGCAGTGGGCGGCCAAGGAGCAGGGGCTGCGCGTGAGAGTGGGCCGGTGGACCATTCCAGGAGAGCCCATCGCAGTGCTCGTGGACTTCAAGCCATTCTTCGAGCAGAAGAACGACATCTATGCCTGGGCTTGGGAGAACTACGGCGTGGACTCGCTCCATGCCTACGGCGACTACGACGAGGCCTCGATGTTCTCGTGGGCAGCAGGAAAGGTGGTGGAGAGCCTCTACCGCTTCATAAGTAATAAGGAACAACTGCTCGAAAGTTATAAGCCACAAGTAATAGGTAATAAGGGTGGTAACAATCCTGCTGAAAACGCTCAAAGTAACCATACCTATGACTTATCACTTAGCACTTATGACTTAAAAGTGGTCTACCACGCCAACGAGTGGATGACGGGCCTCGGAGCGCTATATATAAATAAGGTGTTGCCACAGGTGGGCACCATCTTCACCACCCACGCCACGAGCATAGGCCGCTCCATAGCCGGCAACCAGAAGCCGCTCTACGACTACCTCTTCGCCTACAACGGCGACCAGATGGCCTACGAGCTGAACATGCAGTCGAAACACTCCATCGAGAAACAGACGGCCCACTACGTGGACTGCTTCACCACCGTGAGCGACATCACCGCCAACGAGTGCGTCGAGCTGCTCGACAAGCGGGTGGACGTGGTGCTGCCCAACGGATTCGACAACAGCTTCGTGCCCCACGGAGGAGCCTTCACCCGCAAGCGCAAGCTGGCACGCAGGCGACTGCTCGACGTGGCCAACGCACTCATGGGAGAACAGCTGAAGGACGAGGAGACGCTCATCGTCTCTACATCGGGACGCTACGAGTTCCGCAACAAGGGTATCGACGTCTTCATAGAGGCCATGAACCGACTGCTGCGCGACCGCGACCTGAAGAAGAAGGTCGTCGCCTTCATAGAAGTGCCCGGATGGGTGGGAGAACCAAGGGAAGACCTGCAGGAGAGACTGGCCGCAGCAAGTAGTAAGTCACAAGTTATAAGTAATAAGGGTGGTAACACTTCAGAAGCAGACACGCAAGGTAACCATACTTACAACTTATCACTTAATACATACGACAGTCCTCTTGAGGTGCCCATGATTACCCACTGGCTCCACAACATGGGCCACGACAACGTGCTCAACATGCTGAAGTGCTACGACATGCACAACCGCACGGAGGACCAGGTGAAGGTCATCTTCCTGCCCTGCTACCTCGACGGACACGACGGCATACTCAACCTGACGTACTACGACGTCGTGCTGGGCAACGACCTCTGCGTCTACCCCTCCTACTACGAGCCGTGGGGATACACACCGCTCGAGGCCATCGCCTTCCACGTGCCCTGCATCACCACCGACCTGGCCGGATTCGGACTATGGGTGAACAAGGAACTGGGACACCAGGGCGAGATTGCCGACGGTGTGAAGGTCATACACCGCACGGACTACAACTACTCGGAGGTGGCCGACTACATCAAGGACACCATCGCCCTCTACTCGCGCATGACGAAGAAAGAGACCGACGCCTGCCGCAAGAAGGCCGAGGCACTCTCCAAGCACGCCCTCTGGAGCGAGTTCATCCGCTACTACCACCAGGCCTACGACATCGCCCTGAGAAAGGCGGAGGAACGCACGAAGACTGTATAAAGCTGGTAAATTCAAAGGGGAAAAATCTATTTTCCCTCTTTTTTCTTTGTCCGTTTGATTTCTTTTCCCTATCTTTGCAAGCGCAAAAACAAGCAATGACATGAAACGGACGGAAACGGAGACGGGCTTAGTCTGAAGCGAGAAATGGAGATGACCGGGCCACTCAATGAGATAGAGTGGAAGACAGGTGTGCTCATCAGCCCCACGGTGATGCTACGCCGGCAGTGGGAGGACCGCCCGTTCAAGACACCTTTCTATGTTAATGTGATGAACGAAGGGGTAAGGATTGAGTGAAACAATATAAATCTATGGCAAGACAGAACACAATAACATTTTCCCCATCAGCAGACATCTCGCCTGTTGATGCCTTGTGGGTACTCATTCAGAGTCAGACTAAGGCTGTGCGTAGAGCATTGACCAAACGCCTCATTGAGGATGAGCAGATGACCAAAGCCAAGCAGGAAAGCATGGTGAAGGAAACGCTTACCAGAGCCTTCGAAGAACTCCATGCAGGCGAGGTGCATGAAGGCGCACGTTCTCTCTTTGATGATTAGGCTTGCAAATCTATGAAAGTTACGTTCAAATACCTTTCAGAGTTTGAAAGACTGGCAAAGAACCTGAAGAAGAAATACAAGTCTTTCAAGGATGACTATGATACATTCCTTGATGAACTTGAGCAAAATCCATTTGGAGGAGAACCGCTTGGCCACCATACATACAAAAACCGAATGACCATTGCTGCTAAAGGTAAAGGGAAAAGTGGCGGTGCCCGCGTCATTACCTATAATGTTCAGAGAATAGCAGAAAACGAAGTCGTGATAACCCTTATGACCATCTATGACAAAAGCGACATTGCCAACGTCTCGGATGCATACCTCCGCAGCTTAGTACAATTAATTGAGAAATAACTGATGAACCCTAAAAACCAAAGTAATGCCTATGCCACCATAGCAAAATTACAACAGGACATAAGACTGAACGTCCACTTTTGATTCTTGTAATCTGAAAATCGGCAAAATTTAAGGATATGAGCGATGCAACGGTTTAGGGATAGCCATTGCGTCGCTCAATAATTATTTCGCCAATTTACACGAAGCTTAAAGCACACTCAGCGACACCCGCTTGCCCAGCCCGCCAAAGATGCGGAAGAGGGTGGACAACTGTATATCGGTATGGCCGTTCTCAATCTTTGAGATGTAGCTTTTCTTCGTGCCTATCTTGGCTGTCAACTGTTCCTGCGTAAGCCCGGCCAGCCGGCGCTCTTCTTTCAAACATTCGGCCAGACAGAATGTTTCGGCCTCAGCCTCAAACTTCTCACGTACTTCTGTACCGCGCACTCCATACTCTGCATTGAGAAGGTCGTCGAAACTCTCACATGAGCCGTTGCCTTTGCCTGTTGACAAGGGCTTGTGTCGCCCGCAAATACATTTAGCCGCCTTAAACACGACAGATATGTTAATAATTTGACGGCGAGGAGCAAAATGTTTCATTTATTTTCTGTTTTTCGGAAATAAATGATTACCTTTGCAGCCGAATTTCAACAAGTTAGCGATATTCGCAGACAGTATTCTCCTGAACTAAACTTTTAAGGTAACATAACTTATGAAGATTAAAGCAGACTATGTGAACGCTCCGCAATGGAAGGAGCTGATTGTGAAATCGAGTCTCCCCGAAGAGCTGAAGTGCCTCGACGAGATTGCCCACAACCTGTGGTGGGTGTGGAACTATGAGGCCCGCGACCTTTTCCGCGACCTTGACCCTCAACTCTATCACGACGTCAAGCACAACCCCGTGATGCTGCTTGAGCACCTGAGCTTCGAGCGCAAGAATGAAATCATGAAGGACAAGGCCCTCATGAAGCGCATCAAGGACGTCTACAAGCTCTTCCGCAAGTATATGGACGTGGAGCCCGACAAGAAACGCCCCTCGGTGGCATACTTCTCGATGGAGTACGGTATGCACTCGGCACTGAAGATTTACTCCGGAGGCCTGGGAATGTTGGCCGGAGACTACCTCAAGGAGGCCAGCGACTCCAACGTCGACATGTGCGCCGTGGGATTCCTCTACCGCTTCGGCTACTTCACGCAGAGCCTCTCCATGGACGGACAGCAGATTGCCAACTACGAGGCCCAGAACTTCACCCACCTGCCCATAGAGCGTCAGCTCGACGAGAACGGCAACCCGATGGTGGTGGAGGTGCCCTATATGAACTATGTGGTACACGCCTACGTGTGGCGCGTCAACGTGGGTCGAATCAAGCTCTACCTGCTCGACACCGACAACGAGATGAACTCGGAGTTCGACCGCCCCATCACGCACAGCCTCTACGGCGGCGACTGGGAGAACCGCCTGAAGCAGGAGATACTGCTCGGCATTGGCGGTGTGCTCACGCTGAAGAAGCTGGGCATCAAGAAGCAGATTTACCACTGCAACGAGGGCCACGCCGCACTCTGCAACCTGCAGCGCCTGTGCGACTACATTGAGGAAGACCGCCTGACGTTCAACGAGGCTATGGAGCTGGTGCGCGCCAGCGGACTCTACACCGTCCACACGCCCGTGCCCGCCGGCCACGACTACTTCGACGAGGGACTCTTCGGCAAGTACATGGGCGGATATCCCCAGCGGCTGGGCATCTCGTGGGACGAGTTCATCGGCATGGGACGCACCAACCCCGACGACAAGGGCGAGAAGTTCTGCATGTCTACCTTCGCCTGCAACACCTGCCAGGAGGTCAACGGCGTCAGCTGGCTCCACGGAAAGGTGTCGCAGAAGATGTTCTCGGGCATCTGGAAAGGATACTACCCCGAAGAGAACCACGTGGGCTACGTCACCAACGGCGTACACTTCCCCACCTGGGCCGCTACCGAGTGGCGCAAGCTCTATGCCAAGTACTTCGACGACAGCTTCATGGGCGACCAGTCGAACCAGAAGATTTGGGAGGCCATCTACAACGTGCCCGACGAGGAGATATGGGAGACGCGTAAGGCCCTGAAGGCGAAGCTCTTCGACTACATCCAGATACAGTTCCAGGAGACGTGGCTGAAGAACCAGGGCGACCCCGCCCGCATTGTGAAGCTGCTGGAGCGTTTCAACCCCAACGCGCTGGTCATCGGCTTCTGCCGCCGCTTTGCCACCTATAAGCGCGCCCACCTGCTGTTCACCGACGAGGCACGCCTGTCGCGCATCGTGAACGACCCCGAGCGCCCCGTGGTGTTCATCTTCGCCGGTAAGGCTCACCCCGCCGACGGTGCAGGACAGGGACTCATCAAGCGCATCTTCGAGATTTCGCAGCGCCCCGAGTTCCAGGGAAAGATTATCTTCCTCGAAGACTACGACTTCCTCCTGGCCCGCCGACTCGTGAGCGGTGTCGACATCTGGATGAACACGCCCACGCGTCCTCTCGAGGCATCGGGCACCTCTGGCGAGAAGGCCGAGATGAACGGTGTGGTGAACCTCTCGGTGAAAGACGGATGGTGGCTGGAAGGCTACCGCGAGGGAGCCGGATGGGCACTCACCGAGAAGCGCACATACGACAACCAGGGCTACCAGGACCAGCTCGACGCTGCCACCATCTATCACCTGCTGGAAGACGAGATTGTACCTCTTTATTATAATACGGACAAGAAGGGCCTGTCCAAAGGCTGGATCAAGGTCATCAAGAACAGCATCGCACAGATTGCTCCCCACTACACCATGAAGCGCCAGCTGGACGACTACTACTCGAAGTTCTACGAGAAGGAGGCCAAGCGCTTCAAGCAGATCAGCAAGGACGGCTACCGCCAGGCCAAGGCCCTGGCCCAGTGGAAGGAGACCGTGGCCCAGCGCTGGGACGGCATCCGCGTGGTGAGCTGCGAGTGGGACATTCCCGCCACTGGACTGGAGACGGGCACGAAGTACACACTGCGCTACGTCATCGACGCTCAGGGACTGGACGACGCTCTCGGACTGGAGAAGGTGAACGTCTACACCGACAAGAAGGGCGAGGAGCGCATCTACAGCATCGAGCCGCTGAACATGGTGAAGCGCGAAGGCAACCTCTACACCTTCGAGGCACAGCTCTCACCGCGACAGGCCGGCGAATACCGCTGCGCCGTGCGTATGTACCCGAAGAACGAGCTGCTGCCCCACCGCCAGGACTTCTGCTACGTGAAGTGGCTCGAACTGCCCACCATCAATTTCTAAGAGCCGCACGAAACAATCGGAAAAACGGGAGAAACGGCGTTTCTCCCGTTTTTTTGAGCTACTGAGTTTCCAAGACCCACACCCCCGGCCCCTCCCTGTGAGGGAGGGGAGTGATTACCCTGCAAGCCCGGATATTCTGCGGCAAATCTATCTACTCCCCTACCCGCACAGGGAGGGGCCGGGGGTGGGTCTCTCCTCAACTCCTTGCAAGTTGAGCGAATGTAAAACTAGAATCACAAACTTACGAACTCTCACTATGACATTCCAAGAGGTAATAGGCCAGGAAGAGGTGCGCGACCGACTCGTGCAGATGGTCACGGAGCAACGCCTGCCCCACGCCATCATGCTCTGCGGGCCCAACGGCGTGGGGAAGCTGGCCCTGGCCACGGCTTTCGGCTGCTACCTGCTGGCGGGTGGCGAGGGCAACGGGGCCGCCGAGCACCCGATGCTGAAGAAGCTGGAGCACCCCGACCTGCACTTCACCTACCCCACCATCAAGCTGTCGTCGATGGGCAGCGACCATCAGCCCGTGAGCGACGACTTCGCCCACGAATGGCACGAACTGATGATGCGCGGCCCCTATTTCTCCATGGACGAGTGGATGACAGCCATCGGAGCCGAGAACCAGCAGGCCATCATCACCGCCGGCGAGAGCGACGAACTGGTGCGGAAGCTATCGCTGAAGTCGAGCCAGGGAGGCTACAAGGTGAGCATCGTCTGGCTGCCGGAGCGCATGAACATTGCCTGCGCCAACAAGCTGCTGAAGCTCATCGAGGAGCCGCCATCGCAGACGGTGTTCCTCATGGTCTGTGAAGAGCCCGACCGCCTGCTCGAGACCATCCGCAGCCGCGTGCAGCGCATCGACGTGAAGCGGCTGCCCACCGAGACCATCGCCCAGGCACTCACAGAGCGCCGCGGCGTAGACGAGAGCCAGGCCACGCGCATTGCCCGGCTGGCCAACGGCTCCTGGCTCAAGGCGCTGCAGGAGCTGCAGGTGGGCACGGAGAACGAACAGTTCCTCGACCTCTTCATCAACCTCATGCGGCTGGCCTACCGGCGGAATGTGAAGGAGCTGCGCAAGTGGAGCGACACGATGGCCACCTTCGGGCGAGAGAAGCAGCGACGGTTCCTCGACTTCTTCCTCCGCATGGTGCGCGAAAGCTTCATGCACAACTTCCAGAACCCCGCCCTCTGCTACATGACGCAGAAGGAGGAGGACTTCGCCAAGAACTTCGCCCGCTTCATCAACGAGGCCAACGTCATCCCCCTCTACGACCTGGCCAACCGCGCCAGCCGCGACATCGGGCAGAACGCCAACGCGAAGATTGTGTTCTTCGACTTCGCGCTGCAAGTCATCGTACTGCTCATTCAGAAATAGCGTCAAGAGATTTGAGATAACAGATAAAAATGGGAAGAAACAAGAAACCATTGCCGCTGCTCGAGGGTGTGACCATCGAGGCGGTGGCCGCCGAGGGCAAGAGCCTGTTCCACTGGAACGACATGGTGGTGTTTGTGCCCTGGTGCGTGCCGGGCGACGTGTGCGACGTGCAGCTGCGGCGCAAGAAGCACTCCTTCGCCGAGGGCGAGGTGGTGCGGTTTGTCAAGAAGAGCGACGAGCGCACAGAGCCTTTCTGCCAGCACTTCGGCGTCTGCGGAGGCTGCAAGTGGCAGATGCTGCCCTACGAAGCACAGCTGCGCATGAAGCAGCAGCAGGTGGAAGACCAGCTGCGCCGCATAGGCAAGGTGGAGCTGCCTGAGCTAAGGCCCATCATGGGCAGTGTGAAGACTCGAGAGTACCGCAACAAGCTCGACTTCGGATGTGCCAACAAGCGATACCTCACGAAGGAAGAGATAAAGGAGTTAGGAGTGAGGAGTGAAGAGTTAGGAGTTAAGAGTGAGGAGTTAGGAGTTAAGAGTGAGGAGTTAGGAGTTAGGAATGAGGAGTTAGGAGTTAGGAGTGAGGAGTTTGGAGTTAGGAGTGAAGCAAACTCCTCACTCAAAACTCCTAACTCCTCACTCCTAACTCCTAACTCAAAAGACCGTCCTGCCATTGGCTTCCACATCACAGGAGCCTTCGACAAGATACTGCCCATCGAGAAGTGTCACCTCATGGACGGCCTGCACAACGAGATACGCAACGAGACGCTGCGCTACGCCACGGAGCACGGTCTCTCGTTCTTCGACCTGCGCCAGCAGCGGGGACTGCTGCGCGACCTCATCATCCGCAACTCCGCCTCGGGCGAATGGCTCGTCATCGTGCAGTTCCACTACGATGAGACGGGCGGTGAGACGGAGGGCTTCGGGCTGCTGCAGCACCTGGCCACGACGTTCCCGCAGATAACGTCGCTGATGTACGTGGACAACCAGAAGTGCAACGACACCTACGGCGACCTCGACATAAGGCTCTTCAAAGGCCAGGACCACATCACCGAGCTGATGGAGGACCTGCGCTTCAAGGTCGGCCCGAAGTCGTTCTACCAGACCAACACCGAGCAGGCCTGCCACCTCTACGGCGTGGTGCGCGAGCTGGCCTTCATGCCCCTCAACACTACGTCTCCGCAACCTCACGACTTGCCCCTGGTCTACGACCTCTACACCGGCACGGGCACGATAGCCAACTTTGTGGCCCGCCGCGCCCGCAAGGTCATCGGCATAGAATACGTCCCCGAGGCCATCGAGGACGCCAAGGAGAACTCGCGCCTGAACGGTATCGACAACACCCTCTTCTTCGCCGGCGACATGAAGGACATCCTCAACGACGAGTTCATCGCCCGCCACGGCCGTCCCGACGTCATCATCACCGACCCGCCCCGCGCCGGGATGCACCCCGACGTGGTGAAGACCATCCTGCGGGCAGCCCCCGAGCGCATCGTCTACGTGAGCTGCAACCCCGCCACCCAGGCCCGCGACCTGCAGGTGCTCGACGAGGCCTACCGCGTAGCCGTGGTGCAACCCGTCGACATGTTCCCCCACACTCCCCACGTGGAGAACGTCGTTTTGCTAATCAAGAGACATGAGTAAAGAGATATTCAAGAGCTTCGACAAGAAGCTCATAGCCGACCTGCCCGTCGTGTCGTTTCCCGGCCGCATCATTGTCATCCTCACCCCTGGGGAGACGGAGCGCGCCGTGAGCTACCTGCTGTCACAGCCCCTGCTGGGCATCGACACCGAGACGCGCCCGTCGTTCAAGCGCGGCGACCAGCACCTTGTGGCCCTGCTCCAGGTGAGCACGCCCGACACGTGCTTCCTCTTCCGCCTTCGCCACACGGGGTTCACGCCCGCACTGAAGACATTCCTCGAGGACACGACCGTGACGAAGGTGGGCCTCTCGCTGACCGACGACATGAACTCGCTCCACCACCTCGGGGCGTTCACCCCCGGACGCTTCATCGACATACAGCACATAGTGAAGGAGGTGGGCATTGAAGACCTGAGCCTGCAAAAGCTCTACGCCAACCTCTTCCGCCAGAAAATCAGCAAGCGCCAGCAGCTGAGCAACTGGGATGCCGACATACTCAACGACCGGCAGAAGCTCTATGCCGCCACCGACGCCTGGGCCTGCATCAACATCTACAATGAGCTGACGCGGCTCATTGCCGAGGGAGTGCGCGCCCACGAACCACAAACAACGAACAATGAAATATAGAACCGTCTATCTGAAGTCCGGCAAGGAGGAGAGCCTGCTGCGCTTCCATCCCTGGATATTCTCCGGCGCCATCCACCACATCGACAACGGCATCAGCGAGGGCGATGTCGTCCGTATCGTCACCGCCGACGGCAGCTTTGCCGCCACGGGCCACTATCAGGGCGGCTCCATCGCCGTCCGCGTGCTGTCGTTCAGCGACGTCACCATCGACGCCGCTTTCTGGCAGCAGCGTCTGCGGTCGGCCCTCGAGGCACGCCGCGCCATGGGATTCCTAACTCCTAACTCCTCACTCCAAACTCCTAACTCCTCACTCCCCACCACCGCTTTCCGCCTTGTCCACGGCGAGGGCGACATGCTCTCGGGCCTGGTCATCGACATCTACGGCCAGACAGCGGTGATGCAGTCCCACAGCATCGGTATGCACCGTAGCCGCCACGAGATAGCCGAGGCGCTGGCCCAGGTGATGGGCAGCCGCCTCACCGCCATCTACTACAAGAGCGAGACGACACTGCCCTTCATGGAGACGGCCAACGGCTTCCTCATGGGCAGCTGCGACGACGACACCGCCCTGGAGAACGGCCTGCGCTTCCACGTGGACTGGCTGAAGGGCCAGAAGACGGGCTTCTTCGTAGACCAGCGCGACAACCGCTCGCTGGTGGAGCACTACAGCCAGGGGCGCACGGTGCTCAACATGTTCTGCTACACGGGCGGATTCTCGTTCTACGCCATGCGTGGCGGTGCCCGTCTGGTACACTCCGTCGACAGCTCGGCGAAGGCCGTAGAGCTGACGCGCCGCAACGTGGAGCTGAACTTCCCCGGCGACCGTCGCCACGAGGCTTTCTGCGAGGATGCCTTCAAGTTTCTGGAAAAGGCCGACGACACAGCCTACGACCTCATCATCCTCGACCCGCCGGCCTTTGCCAAGCACCGCGGTGCGCTGCACAACGCGCTGAAGGGCTACACGCGGCTCAACAGGGTCGCCTTCACGAAGATTGCGCCCGGCAGCCTGCTCTTCACCTTCTCCTGCTCGCAGGTGGTGACGAAGGACCACTTCCGCAACGCCGTCTTCACCGCCGCTGCCCAGGCCGGACGCAACGTGCGCATACTCCACCAGCTGCATCAGCCCGCCGACCACCCCATCAACATCTACCACCCCGAGGGCGAATACCTCAAGGGCCTGGTGCTCTACGTGGAATAGGCCGAAAGGAGAAATGATACGACTTTCGCATGTTTGGAGTGAAAGGGGAGTGAAGGGGGAGTGAAG
>CAMPCG010000059.1 GCA_946644025.1 uncultured Prevotellaceae bacterium
ACATCTGCGGCGGACAGAACGACATGGTCGTGGCCTACGACATCAACTGCGACGGCCGCTGCGAGGTCATCATCAAGAGCTGCGACGGCACCCGCTTCTGGGACAAGAAGAACGAGACGTGGGGCCTCTACGCCAAAGGCAGCACCGACCCCGACGTGGACGGCGACGGCATCGTGGACTACCGTCAGCAGAACCGCCGCAACCGCCCGTTCTACGTCTCCGTCATCGACGGCCTGACGGGCGAGGAGATTGACTGCGGCGAGCTGAAGTACGATGAGGTGACCGACGGCAGCGACCGCTGGACACGCACCAACCGCGCCGACTACATGAGCGACGGATACTCAGCCATGGACGGACACTTCGCCATCTGCTACCTCGACGGCATCCACCCCTCGCTGGTCATGGAGTGCCTCGACCGCGACAACAACAAGAACCACCACAACTACGTATTCACCTGGGAGTACGACTGGGCGGGCGGCACACCCACCAACTGGCACCACGACCGCACCTGGAGCCGCAACGACAAGCGACCCTGGCCCGCCGAGTTCCACCAGCTGCGCGTGGCCGACGTAGACGGCGACGGCTGCGACGAGATGATACAGGGCGGCTACTCGGTGAACCCCAAGAACGGGTGGTTCGCCTCGCCCGGCATTGGCCACGGCGACCGCTTCATCCTCTCCGACATTGACCCCGACCGCCCGGGACTGGAGGTCTACGCCATTCAGCAGAGCGCACTGCTCGGACAGCTGCTCTACGACGCCGCCACCGCCGAGCGCATCAAGGAGTGGTATCTGCCATCGGTCTACGACGTGGGCCGCGGCACCTGCCTCGACATGGACAGCCGCTTCAAGGGCTACGAGATACTGAGCTATGCCGACGAGTTCGTCTACACCTGCAAGGGCGAGAAGACGGGACAGACACGCACCGGCTCGATGTTCGAGGGCGTGTGGTGGGACGGCGACCTGCAGCGCGAGTGGATTAACTCGCCCGGAGGCTCAGGATGGGGCACGAACATGATGGTGACGAAGGTGCTGGGCAACCGCCTCTGCGAGTTCTCGCAGGAGACCAGCTGGGCCGCACACGGGGGCACCGGCACAAGACCCGCCTTCATGGGCGACATTGCAGGAGACTGGCGAGAGGAAATCATACTGGCCAACCAGAACGACGAATCCTCGACGGGACTCATCGGATTCACTACCAACATCCCCACCTCCACCTCCATCTACTGTCTGCAGCAGGACCCCCACTACCGTCTGGACTGCACCACGCGAGGCTATTACCAGCACCCCAACACGGGCTTCTACCTGGGCGGGGAGATGCCCATGCCGCCCCTGCCGCCCGTCTTCCAGGCCGACCTGCGCAACCAGTTGGCTACGGGGAAGAGCGCACTGTTCGACCTCACTGACGACAATGCCGCCACCATAGCCACCAACGGCGAGGCACCCACCGCCCTTTACCTGATGAATCCGCGCGGCCACGACTATACCTTCGGCGGAAAGGGAACCACAGGCAGCGGACAGCTCATCAAGTCCATGCAGGGAACGGCAACGTTCGAGTGCAGTCTGGGCCACACGGGGCTGAACCTCATCAGCGAGGGAACGCTCAAAGTCTACGGCGAAATAGCCGGACCCGTGGAACTGCGCGCACGAGGCACCCTCGCCGGAACGCTTATACTGAAAGACACCATCACCTTCGAGGGGGCGCTCAACTACGAGGGATGCCGCCTGAAGCCCTGTCTGTTTGAGAACGACGTAGAGGGGGTCATCACGTCGAAGAAGAGCATGACGCTGCCCGGCAACGTCTATCTGGAAGTGACGGCCGGACTCCTCGGCAACTCTCAAGGCACGTGGCCGGTGTGCAGCCGCCTCAGCGTAGAGGGCGACCTCACCTTCCGCGGCACCAACTACATCACCGTGAACCTCATGGTTAAGGATGCCGCCGAGTACGTCCTGGCCGAGTGTACAGGCAAGCTCACCTGCGACCCGTCGAAGCTGAAGACGCGCGGACTGGAGGGCATCAACTACGACCTCGTCGTGCGCGACGGCAAGCTCCTACTTATTATAAATAGTACGCGCGAGCCTATGGACGGCGTCGCCTGGACGGGAGCCGAGAGCACCCTCTGGGACTACAAGGCGCTGAACTTCGCCCTCCCATCAGCAGCGGCCACCATTCCCGGCGCGTCTGCCGCGGCCACCATTCCCGACGCGTTAGCGTCGGGCCCCGCTACCGCCTTCGTTGCGGGCGACACCGCCGTCTTCACTGCCGACGCCCAGAGGAAGGTCGTCAGCGTGGGCGAGATGATGCAGGCCGGCGGCGTCGTCTTCCAGAGCGGCAAGTACACCCTCAGCGGCGAGGGTGGCATCTCGGGCGAGGGCGACGTCGTCGTGGAGAAGGACGCCGACGTGACCCTCAACATGAAGTACAGCGACTACACGGGCCGGACCATCGTCAACGGCGGAACGCTCACCGTGCCTAACTTCTACGACGGAGGACAGAAGAGCGCACTGGGTGCTGCCACCGCTGCAAAGGGCAACCTGCAGCTGAACGGCGGAACGCTGGTGCTCTCTAAGGACAACATGGGGACTGACCGGCAGATTACCCTCACCGACACCGCCACCATACGCGTCACCCAGGCCAGCAGCGCCCTCTCGCTGAAGGGACAGGTGTCGGGCACGGGATACCTCGTCAAGGACGGTGCCGGACAGCTCAACTTCACCTACGGAGGCATCAATGCCTTCGCCGGACTTATCGTCAGGAAGGGCAAGGTGGCACAGGGAGCTTGGAACGCTACCTTCGGACGCGCTGGCTCGCCCATGCTCCTGGCCGGAGGAGAGGTTCACCAGATTGACGTGAACAGCACCTCCACCGTGCCCACGCTCAACCACGTCATCACCGTAGAGGAGGGCACGACGAACAGGATTATCGGCTCCTCACGCGGAAAAATCAACGGCTCCTTCAAGGGCAGCGGCAACCTCACCATACAGACACGCTACGTGCGCTGCGACATCGGCGCCAGCTTCGCTCAGTTTGAGGGCCAGCTGACGGCTCAGGGCGACGGCGGCAACTTCCGCCTGATGCAGAACGTCACCGACATGTCGAAGACCAAACTCGTGATTGCTGCCGGAACCACCGTCAGCCACATGTCCAGCGGTGGCGGCAACGAGGTGGCGGCCACGCTGAAGATTGGCGCACTCTCGGGCACTGCCACCGACGGCGTGCTCGGCGGCTCGCAGAGCACCTACCGCGTGGGCTTCCTGAACACCGACAGCCGCTTCGGCGGACTGCTCAAGGCTAAGAGCGTCATCAAGGAGGGAACGGGCCGGCTCACGCTCTTTACGGCCGGGCACACCGCGCCCATCACCGTCAATGGCGGTACGCTGGAGCTGAGCAACACTTCGGCCAACGTGCTGACGACGGGACTCATCACCGTGGCCAGCGGCGGCACGCTGCAAGGCAACGCCCTCGCAACGGCAGTAACCGTGGGCGACGGGGGCACCGTCACCGCCGGCATCAACGGCCTCACGGGCACGCTGCGGCTGAACGGAGCGCTGCGACTGAACGCGGGAAGCACCTTGCGCTGCAAGCTGTCGGCAACGGGCAATGACAGGTTCACCGTCAAGGGGGCCATCGTACACAACGCCGACACGCTGCTCATTAGCATACCCGAGAGCCGCACCCTGAGCGTAGGCGACGAGCTGACTATCTTCAACGACGGCTTCGCCTCGGCTACAGGACAGCCTATCGTGAAGTGCGTGGCCGTTGGCATGGCCTACGACTTCGACACCTCGACGCTCAACACCGACGGAAAGATTCGCGTCGCGGCCGTTTACGACCTCGCCGACGTGAACCGCGACGGCAACGTAGACGTGGCCGACATCGCCGCCGTCATCGACGTCATGGCCGGAGCCACTATTCCCGGTGCGTCAGCACCGGGTGTCGGCACCACTCCCACCGCGTCACCAGGCACCGCCGACGTGAACCACGACGGCGCTGTCGACGTGGCCGACATTTCCGCCATCATCACCCGCATGGCCGAGCTGGCCCGTCAGCTTCGGTAAGTACAGTGAGGTTTCGTTCGTTGTGCGGCCTGCGAGGCCGCCACCGCCGTAATTCTTTTCGTTCGTTGCGCGGCCTGCGAGGCCGCCACCGCCGTAATTCTTTTCGTCCGTTGTGCGGCCTGCGAGGCCGCCACCGCCGTAATTCTTTTCGTCTGTTGCGCGGCCTGCGAGGCCGCCACCGCCAAAAAGGTATAATATAGCATGGTAAATCGAAGGGAACATAGCCGCCGCGAGGCCGTCATCGTATTGACGGCCTCGGCGGCTTTCCTCTTGTTCCAATCGCTCGTGGTGGGCCTCATCCCCGCCCAGGTGCTCATGGTGGCCCTCTTCCTGCTGATGTTCTTCGCCAGCACGTGGTCCAGGAAATTGGCCGTCGCCCTGCTGCCCTTCGTCGTCTTCGAGGTGTGTTACGACTGGATGCGCCTCTGGCCCAACTACATGGTGAACGACATCGACGTGCGGGGACTGCACGATGCCGAGCTGTCGCTCTTCGGCATCGTCCTGCCCGAGTATTTCTATGCCCACCACTGCGTCGCGGCCGACCTCCTCTGCGGACTGGCCTACCTCTGCTGGGTGCCCGGTCCCATGGCCGTGGGGCTTTGGCTCTACTTCACCGGGCGCCGACGGCAGTACCTCCGCTTCGCTATGGCCTTCCTCGTGGTCAACTGGCTGGGCTTCGCCATCTATTACGTCCATCCCGCCGCCCCGCCCTGGTACGTCATCGAGCATGGCTTCGAGCCCATCCTCGGCACGCCGGGCAGTGCGGCCGGACTGGAGCGCTTCGACCAGCTCGTAGGCTTGCCCGTCTTCCAGAGCATCTACGTGAACAACTCCAACATCTTCGCCGCCGTGCCCTCGCTCCACGCCGCCTATATGCTTGTGGCCACCATCTACGCCGCACGCAGCCGCTGCAACCGCTGGCTCGTCGCCCTGTGCGGCCTCGTCACCCTCGCCATCTGGCTGGCCGCCGTCTACACCTGCCACCACTACGTCATCGACGTCCTTCTCGGCATCGCCACCGCCATCGTTGGCGTCGCCCTCTTCGAGCGCGTCATCCTTCCCCTCCCTCCCGTCCAACGATTCATGGCCGCCTACGAACGTTACGTGTCGTGACGGCATGAGGCATTTGCAATTTGACAATCGCGGATTGCCAAATTGCGCATCGACAATTTATGTAAGCTTAGATATTAATGACCTGGTCGCAGTATTCCACTACGGCGGGGCGGTGGGTGACGAAGATGACGGTGCGGTCTTTCTTCGAGAGAAGGTTGTGGAGCACCTGGCGCTCGGTGTCGGCGTCGAGGGCGCTGGTGGCCTCGTCGAGGAGCATGATGCTGCCCGGACGCAACAGGCTGCGGGCAATGGCAATGCGCTGTGCCTGTCCCTCGCTCAGTCCGCCGCCGTGCTCGGAGAATCGGGCGTCGAGGCCGTCGCCCATCTCAAGGGCGAAGTCGGCACAGGCTAGACGAAGGGCGTCGACCATCTCAGCATCGGTGGCCGTGGGACAGCCCAGCTGAAGGTTCTCCCGAAGGGTGCCGCTGAAGAGGGTGTTGCCCTGAGGCACGTAGACGAAGTTGCAGCGGTGGAGGGGGGTGAGGGGCCGGGGGGAGGGTCTGTTGTTGTAGATTACAATTTCTCCCTCCTGGGGCTTCACCAGGGCCAGGAGCAGGCGTATGAGGGTGGTCTTTCCGGCTCCTGTCTCGCCCATGATGGCGGTGCAGGTGCCGGGCGGGAAGTCGTAGTTGGCATGGACGATGGTGGGCAGCTGTCCGGGGGCGCCGTAGTTGAACGTCACGTCGCGGAATGCGATGCCGCAGGGGCCGTCCATCATCTGCGGCTCGCCCTGCAGCTCCTCGGGCGTCTCCTCCAGCTCCATGAGGCGCTCGGTGGCGGTGAAGACGCCGACAAAGGTGGGCACCAGTCGCGTCAGCTCGCGGGCAGGGCCTTGTATGCGGTAGACCAGCTGCAGGAAGGCCGTCATGGCTCCGAAGGTGATGGTGCCCTGGCTCAGGCGCAGTGCTCCCCAGAGGAAGGCGATGAGATAGCCAAGCGAGAACCCCACGTTGAGGAAGAAGTTGCTGGCCACGCTGAAGGCCGTGCGGCGGCGCACCCACCGGCGCAGGTCGCTCTGTATGGACTCCAGGCGGGTGAGCATCTGTCCCTCGGCCTCCATCGTCTTCACCACCATGCGGTGCTGCATCGTCTCGGTGAGCAGGCTCTGCACCAGGCTGTCGCAGTCGCGCACCTTGCGGGTGAAGCGTCGCATGTAGAGGATGTAGAATCGGCTGACGAGCAGGAACAGCGGCAGGATGGCCACGGTGACGATGGCCAGCCACGTGTCCATCTGCAGCAGGTAGAAGAAGGCTCCGCAGAACATGGCCACGGTGCTGAGCGTGGAGGGCAGCGTCTCGGTGAGAAAGGTGACGACGTGGCGCACGTCCTGCTCCAGGCGGTTGATGATGTCGCCGCTGTGCATGGCCTCGCGCCCCCGCCACTCCGAGCGCAGCAGGCGGCCCATCAGTTGCTGCTGCATGCGGTTCTGCGCCCGTATTCCCAGGATGTTCTTCACCCACACGCGGCTGATGCCCAGGGCGAACTCGCCCAGGATGAGCATGGCCATGATGCCTACGGCCCAGTAGATGCTGCCCTCGCGTACGCCCGACGCCGTGTCGATGGCGCGCTGCATGGCCCACACCGAGGCCAGGCTCAGGCCCACGCCGAGGAGGCCGATGCTGGCATTAAGGATGGCCTGCAGCCGGTTGCCGCGCAGCGCGCGCCACAGCCACCGCCCTATCTGTGCGGCGGTGAAGTGGTTCTCGGGCAGCTGAAGGAATTCCTTAAGGTTCATTTGGGTTAAGAGTTAGGAGTTAGAAGTTAAGAGTTAGGAGTTAGGAGTTAGGAGTTAGGAGTTAGGAGTTAAGAGTTAGGAATTGTCTGTACAACAATAGATTTAGCGTCCTGGATGGAGATAAAGGCGCACCCCTCCCCCAGCCCCTCCCCTTGGAGGGGAGGGGTGAGCGGCAGATACGCTTTGTCAATTTATAGAACATGCCTTAGCTCTTAACTCTCAACTCTTAACTCCTAACTCTTAACTCTCAACTCTTAACTCTCAACTCTTAACTCTCAACTCTCAACTCTTAACTCTTAACTCCTAACTCTTAACTCCTAACTCCTACAGTCTGCTGTCGGCGGCCCACATCAGCTTCTGCCTCAGGGTGGAGAAGTAGTTGGAGCCGCTGCGCTTGACAATCTTCGCCGTGTAGGGAGCGCGGCGCAGGTGCAGGGTGGTGCCCTCGGGCAGGCTTTGCGAGCGTCCGTCGATGGCCACGAGGAAGGTGTGGCTGCGGCTGCTGACGGTGAGCTCTATGTGCGAGGCGTCGGGTATGACGATGGGGCGAATGTTGAGTGAGTGCGGCGCCACGGCCGTCATCAGCAGCACGCCGGTGCGGGGCGTGATGATGGGTCCGCCGTTGGACAGCGAGTAGGCCGTGCTTCCCGTCGGTGTGGAGACGATGAGTCCGTCGGCCTGGTAGGTGGCCAGGTGCTCGCCGTCGATGCTGGCGCGGATGGCAATCATCGACGCCGTGTCGCGCTTCAGGATGGCCACGTCGTTGAGGGCGCAGTCGTAGCCCTCGATGTGGTCGCCGTCGGTCGACACCTGGATGAGTGCGCGGTCGTCCACGCTGTAGTCGCCCTGGTAGAGTGCTTCCACGCAGGCCTCCACCTCGTCGGCTCCCACGTCGGCGAGGAAGCCCATGCGCCCCATGTTCACGCCGACGATGGGCACCTGGTGGGAGCGCACGCGGGCGGCGGTCTTCAGCAGCGTGCCGTCGCCTCCCAGGGAGAAGGCGAAGTCGCAGGGGGGCAGCTCGGTGAAGACGGAGTGGGGAATCTCGGTGTCGAGGCCAGTGATGTGGGCCTGCAGGAAGTCGTAGTAATGCTGGTCGATGGCAATCTGCGCTCCGTGCTGGTCCAAGGCCGTGAGAAGCCGGCGTATGGTGGCCGACTTCTCCGGGTGGTGTATGTTGCCAAAGAGGGCGAAGCGCATGGGGAGTTAGGAGTTAGGAGTTAAGAGTTAGGAGTTGGAAGTGGGGGCGTCAGTTAGCCATGTCTGAGATGAACTTGATGCGCACCAGGCGTATCTCTGCCTCGGGAATGTCGGCGGAGAACTCCTCGTAGGCGGCCTCGAGGTCGTCGGTCTCCTGCTCGCGGAAGAACTCGTAGATGTCGCTCACGTCGTCGGGGTCCATAATCTCGTCGAGGAAGTAGTCAATGTTAATCTTGTTGCCGCTGTAGAGCACGATGCCCTCCAGTTCGTCGAGCAGTTCGTCGAAGTCTATTCCCAGTGCGTTGGCGATGTCGTCGAGGGCTATGCGTCGGTCGATGTTCTGCAGAATCTTGAGCTTGCGCATGGAGTCCTTGGCCTTGGTGCGTATGCGCATGTCGGCCTGTCGCTCGATGTCGTTCTCCTCGCAGTATTTCTTGATGAGGTTGACGAACTCCTTGGCGTATGGCTGCCTTGTCTTTCCGTCGCCCACGCCCTGTATGTTCTTCAGTTCTTCGAGCGAGACGGGGTAGTAGGTGGCCATCTGCTCTATGGATACGTCCTGGAAGATGACGTATGGCGGTCTGTCGAGCTTGCGCGACCACTTTCGTCTGAGGTCGAGCAGCATGGCCGAGAGTGTGGGGTCGAGGGCGCTGGTGCCTCCCTCGGCGTTGTTCAGGTCGATGTCGTCGCTGAACTCGTGGTCTTCGGCCACCATGAACGACGTGGGGTGCTTGATGAACTTCTTTCCGGCGGCGGTGACCTTGAGCAGGCCGTAGTTCTCCACCTCCTTCTTCAGGTAACCGGCGATGAGGGCCTGCCGTATGACGGGGTTCCAAATCTTGGGGTTGTCGTCCTCACCGCTTCCAAACTCGTCGTAGTCCTGGTGCTTGTGGGCCAGTATCTCGTCGGTCTCCCGTCCCATGATGAAGTCTATGACGTAGTCCGTGCGGAAGTTCTCCTTGATGGCGAGTATGGCGTTGAGTGCCGTGACGAGCTGCTTGCTGGCCTCCACGCGCTCCACGGGGTGCAGGCAGTTGTCGCAGTTCTCGCAGTTGTCCTTGGGATATTCCTCGCCGAAGTAGTGCAGGAGCATCTTTCTCCGGCATAGGCTGGTCTCGGCGTAGGCGGCCGTCTCTTGCAGCAGCTGGCGGCCAATGTCCTGCTCGGCCACGGGCTTCCCCTCCATAAACTTGTCGAGCTTCTGCAGGTCCTTGTAGCTGTAGAAGGCGAGGCAGATGCCCTCTCCGCCGTCTCGTCCGGCGCGTCCCGTCTCCTGGTAGTAACCCTCCAGGCTCTTGGGTATGTCGTAGTGTATGACGAAGCGTACGTCGGGCTTGTCTATTCCCATTCCGAAGGCGATGGTTGCCACGATGACGTCTATGCGCTCCATGATGAAGTCGTCCTGCGTCTCCGACCGCTTGTTGGTCTCCAGTCCGGCGTGGTAGGCCGCGGCCTTGATGTCGTTGGCGCGCAGCACCTCGGCCAGGTCCTCCACCTTCTTTCGTGAGAGGCAGTAGATGATGCCGCTCTTGCCCTCGTGCTGCTTGATGAATCGCACGATGTCCTTGTCTATCTCGCGCGTCTTGGGCCGCACTTCGTAGTAGAGGTTGGGTCTGTTGAACGACGACTTGAACTCCACGGCGTCCAGTATGCCAAGGTTCTTCTTGATGTCCGTGCGCACCTTGTCGGTGGCCGTGGCGGTGAGTGCTATGACGGGCGCGTCGCCTATCTCGTTGATGATGGGCCTTATGCGGCGGTACTCCGGCCTGAAATCGTGTCCCCACTCCGAGATGCAGTGGGCCTCGTCGATGGCGTAGAACGATATCTTCACCGTCCTGAGGAACTCCACGTTCTCCTCTTTGGTGAGCGACTCCGGCGCGACGTAGAGCAGCTTGGTGCGCCCCTCCACGATGTCCTTCTTCACCAGGTCTACGGCCGTCTTGTTGAGCGACGAGTTGAGGAAGTGTGCCGTTCCCTCCTGCTCGCTGAGGTGGGTGATGAAGTCCACCTGGTTCTTCATCAGCGCGATGAGCGGCGATATGACGATGGCCACGCCGTCCATGAGCAGCGACGGCAGCTGGTAGCAGAGGCTCTTTCCTCCGCCCGTAGGCATGAGCACGAAGGTGTTCTTACCGTCGAGCACGCTCTGTATGATGGCCTCCTGGTCGCCCTTAAAGGTGTCGAAGCCGAAGTATTTCTTCAGGGCTCCGTTCAGTGTTTTTGTCTTTGCCATGTTAATCTCGCTTTTTTAAGATGACAGTATTGTCGGGTGAATCATACGGCGATGCCCGTTCGCATCACGTCCTTGTAGAGTGGCGACCAGCGGTCCTCGGCCATTAGCACTGGCTCGATAAGCAGACTTACTTTATCAACATCGTGCCAGAGGTTCTCGGCAATCTCGAACTTGCTGCCGCCGTATGTAGGCACGATGACGGCCACGTCGATGTCGCTGTCCGGGTTGGCGTAGCCTTTGGCGTAGGAGCCGAACATCAGCACCTTTGGCTCTTCCTTGAATCGCGGGCTTATCACGCGCTTGTATCTGCGGACGAGCTGCAGGGCCTCATCTCTTGTAAGCGTTCTTCTATCCATTGCTTTATCTTTTTTGTCTCGTCTATAAAATAACGGCAAGCCTGCTTGGTGAGCGTGCGCGTCAGTTCGGCCCGGTCTTCGGGGTAGCGCGACTCAATGTTATAATTCATAATGTGGTCCATGAACCGACGTTGCTCGTCGCTCATCTTTTCATAGAGTCCGCAGCCTTCAGCCAGGCGCTTGTGGCTGTGCGTGTATGGCGGGTCGTCCTCGCGTGTGCCGCTCCAGTAGCCCTTCAGTGTCTTCTCTATCACCTGGTGGCACATGAAGGCGACATACAGCCAACGGCCTGTGCGATACATTGCCTCTGCCGTCTCTAAGTCATAATTGGCTATGTCGAACCAATATTCCACTGTCCTCTCTTCCATGTCCTTGAATCCGTTACTCTATATGTGACTTTTCCAGTTGCTGCTTGACATAGTCGGCCGTCACTTCAAACTTGTCTATGTCCTTCGACGGTATCTCGAACATGGCGTCGGTCATTACGCTCTCCACGATGGAGCGCAGTCCGCGTGCTCCGAGCTTGAACTCCACGGCCTTGTCCACGAAGGCCCTTTTGGCCTCGGGGGTGAAGGTCAGCTCTATGCCGTCCATCTGGAACAGCTTCTGATACTGGCGTATGATGGAGTTCTTCGGCTCCACGAGTATACGTTCGAGTGCGTCGCGGTCCAGCGGGTTCAGGTAGGTCAGCACGGGCAGACGGCCAATGATTTCGGGTATGAGCCCGAAGCTCTTCAGGTCTTGCGGCGATACGTACTTCATGAGGTCGTTCTTGTCTATCTTCCTCACGTTCTGCACCGAGTCGAACCCCACGGTGTGGGTGTTCAGCCGCTGTGCTATCTTGCGCTCTATGCCGTCGAAGGCGCCTCCGCAGATGAAGAGGATGTTGCGTGTGTCCACCGAGATGTACTCCTGGTCGGGGTGCTTTCGTCCTCCCTTTGGCGGCACGTTCACGTTGGTGCCCTCGAGCAGCTTGAGCAGTCCCTGCTGCACGCCCTCGCCCGATACGTCGCGGGTGATGGAGGGGTTGTCCTGCTTGCGTGCTATCTTGTCTATCTCGTCAATGAACACG